>CAMJAO010000089.1 GCA_946403615.1 uncultured Prevotellaceae bacterium | reverse complement strand
TTTCTTCTTGTTGCGTAATTCTGATAAGTCATCGTCATCAACCGATTCGCCTACAGCCCTTTCCGAAAATACGAAGGAGAATGATGCCACTGGCAAAGGCGGCGATTTTGACCTTGACGATAATGCTGAAAAAGTTGGTGGTAAGGGTGATACTGACATTACCATCGATGATGACTGTATCGGTGTTGATGACAAATCATCTTCTTTCAACGACGATGCAGAAGTGGAGGAGGTGAGAAAACGCATCAGCCGTTATCAGTATTCGCGTTATCACAATGACCGTTTCAACTATGATTTGGATGTGCCCGACTTCATGGTGCCCCGCCATTCTCAAAACGGCGACGGGGTAAGGTTCTTTTATAAAGACATTATGCTGATGACCTATGCCTCGCACAATGCGCTGGAGACGGATGCTGTGACGGAACTCAACAGCCGCGATGCTGATGCTACACGCAACTATTTGTCATCCAACACATTCAGTATCTCTGGTAAAACCGCTGACGGTAAACTGTATGAGGAAAAAGCCGTGCTGAAGGATGATGTGTGGTACACTACCCGTCTGGAATACCCCGCTAAATATAAATCGTTTATCGGTTCGCTCAGCCAGATAGTAACGTATTTTGAACCGTAGGCAGAAACGCTTTCCCTTCCCCTCAGGATAAAAAGAAACCCTGGTTTACAAATTTGATTCTCTCGTGGGGATGTTGTGTGCCTATTTTATTGTGTTTTTAGCTTCTTCCGTCAGATAGGGCATGATGCTGTCGTAGGGGATGGTGAACCACGGGTCTCCATCGTCGAAACGGCAGATGTCATAAACATTATATTGAAAACGCACTCCGTCTTCCAACAGATAGGGCGGGTGAGCGGGCAAAGGCAATACTTCGAGCGGCACGGTGCAATAATCAGCCAGTGCCGCTTCGTCGTTTACGCCGAAATAAGTCATCAATCCTTGTTTTATCAGACGCATCACCCCGCGTTCATCGCTGATGATGCGGTTCAGCCGTTTGCCGTCAGCACGGCGGATGGAGATGCCCTGTGTGCCGTAAGTGCCGTGTCCCCCACCGGTGAAATAGGCATAATGTGTCGCTTCATAAGTGATGACCTTCTCTGATTGATAGACGAGGTGTATCTCCACGCCTTCTTCCGGCGCGTTTTCATTGTTCACGCCTGTCATATTGACCTGCTCGAGCGATGACTTGAAATTTTGGATGGTCAGTTCGCAATATCGGCGTGCCATGTCCTCGGCGTCGTCGGCTGTTTTCACGGGTTTATCGCCAAAGAGCTGCTTGCGGATAAACATCTTCGCCTCTTCATCAGCACGACTGTGACCTGATGGGTAGTCAACATATACCTCAACGCTGCCGGCCTTGTCTTTCATCGACAGTCGTATGGAGTCGACGGCATAACCGATTGGGGTCTTCGCATCAGTTGTCGTGGAAGTGCTGTCACTGTCAGAACCGTCCGTCCCCGCGGTTTTCACTCCGCGGCATCCCGTCAGTGCTGTCGCTGTCAGCAATAGCAATGAAAATATGATGTGATATGCCTTTTTGTTGATCATGGACACTGCAAAAATACGAAAAAAAGTAAAAAGTCAAATAATATAGATGTAAAATACGCCCTCATCTGTTGAAACAGGTATCAAAAAGGCGTAAAAAACTGCATAAAAGTTGTATGAATCATAAAAAAGAAGTACTTTTGCACCATGAAAATGCAATGAAAAACAACGGCTTTTGCCGCAGACCAACCTTTTTTGTTAACCCTTTAATATACTATGGAATTACCTTTTGCAGAATCTTGGAAAATCAAGATGGTGGAACCCATCCGTATGAGCACTCGTGAAGAGCGCGAACAGTGGCTGAAGGAAGCGCATTACAATGTGTTTCAGTTGAAAGCCGAACAGGTGTACATCGATTTGCTGACCGACTCGGGCACTGGCTCGATGACTGACCGCCAATGGTCGGCCATGATGCTGGGCGACGAAAGTTATGCCGGCGCCAAATCGTTCTACCGTTTCGAGCAGACTGTGCAGCGCATCTTGGGCATGAAATATGTCATACCCACTCATCAGGGCCGGGCCGCCGAAAACGTACTCTTCTCTTATTTGGTAAAAGCGGGTGATGTCATCCCCGGAAATGCCCATTTCGACACTACCAAAGGCCATATCGAGGCTCGTCATGCACATGCGATTGACGTGACGACCGACGATGCCAAAGACACCCAGAAAGAGGTGCCGTTCAAAGGAAATGTGTCATTGGAGAAACTGGAGAAAGTATTGAAAGAGAATCCCGGTAAGGTGCCGTTCATGGTGCTGACTGTGACCAATAATACCGTCGGAGGCCAGCCTGTGAGCATGAATAACATCAAAGAGACGTGTGCCCTGTGTCACCGTTACGATGTGCCTGTGGTGATGGATTCAGCCCGATTTGCCGAGAATGCTTATTTCATCAAGATGCGCGAGCCGGGTTACGCCGACAAAACTATCAAGGAAATTGTCCGTGAGATGTACGAGCAGGCTGATGCCGCTACGATGTCGGCCAAGAAAGATGCCATCGTCAACATGGGCGGTTTTATCGCCACCAACCGCAAAGATTGGTATGACGGTGCCAAATCCTTCTGCATCCCCTTCGAAGGCTATGTGACCTATGGCGGACTCAACGGCCGTGATATGGAGGCCATCGCTGTGGGACTGGATGAGAACACGGAGTTTGACATGCTACACACACGCGTGCATCAGGTGCGACATCTGGCTGAAAAACTCGATGAATACGGCATCCCTTACCAGCGGCCCGCAGGCGGTCATGCCATCTTCGTCGATGCCGATAAGGTGCTCACCCATGTGCCAAAAGAGGAGTTCCCCGCCCAGACTCTGACTTGTGAACTCTACCTTGAGGCAGGCATTCGCGCATGTGAAATAGGTTATATGTTGGCCGACCGCGACCCTGATACGCATGAGAACCGTTTCGGTGGCCTCGATTTATTGCGTCTGGCCATTCCCCGTCGTGTATATACCGACAATCACATGGATGTGGTTGCAGCCGCATTGAAGAATGTGTATGACCGTCGCGAAAGTGTCACCCGTGGCGTAGCCATTGAGTGGGAAGCCCCCCTGATGCGCCATTTTACCGTCCAGTTGAAGAGGTTAGGATAAAGTCCATAATAATAGAGGAGTTAAGAAAGTAATGGCTTAACTTCTTAACTCCTCTAACTTCTTTGACTACTAATTTAGTTATTCGGCTTTCACCCTCACTACATAGAAGGTGTGCGACCATAACGGCAGCGTGACGGCGTTGCCGTTGATGTTTATGTCTGACTGACCAACTTCTCTGGGATGGATGAGATCAGGATTTTCTATCGTGTTCTCATTGGACAGCATAGGTGTTGAGAGGTAGGTGGCTTTTGCCGAGCTCACCTTTTTCTTACCTTTCAGTTGGATGGTCACTTCGTCATTGGTCGCCCCGCTGAGGTTGGCGATCTTCACGATATAGGAATTATCCTGATCGTCCCAGACGGCTGAGGCGTAAATCTTGTCGCCGCCGCCGCTGAGAGGGACGACGCGTGAGCCGCGGTTATGAGAGTAGAGTTGCTGCACATAATAGTTGGGTGTGCGTACGCAACTAAGATTGTCAAACCAGATGAGGTCGGGCCTCCACTGCCAACCTTCCACATGCGCGAACAGCGGGGCGTATGTGGCCATTCTCACTAGGTCGGCATTGCGCTCCAGACCTGTCATGAAGGCTGATTCGCAGAGCGCCGCATAGAAATTGTTGCGCTGGCCATCCACATGGCAGGCATACTCACCGGCAAACACCTTCGGGCCTTTACGGGAATAGGTGTCATAACGCTTGGCGTTTTCGAGGAACCACTCGGGCGAACGGTAATAATGCTCATCAACGAGGTCGGCCTTCAACCTACGCATCTCCTGCCATCCGAAATCGAAGTCTTCACCGTCGGGACTTGGCCCTGACGAACCCACGATTTGCATCTTGGGATATTTGGCACGAATGGCTTTGAGGAAGTGTTGCAGCCGTTCGGGATATTCCTTGCCCCACTGCTCATTGCCGATACCGATGTATTTCATGTTGAAAGGCTCGGGATGCCCCATCTGGGCGCGCAGCTTGCCCCAAGTGGTGCCAGTGTCGCCGTTGGCAAATTCTATCAGGTCGAGCGCGTCTTGGATGTATTCGTTGAGTTCAGGGAAATCGACGAGTGCGCTCTTGTCGCCGGCGGGATTTTGGAATTGGCAGGCCATGCCGCAACTTAAGATGGGCAGGGGTTCAGCGCCGATATATTCTGACAGGATGAAGAACTCGTAGAAACCGATGCCCAGCGACTGGTAGTAGAGGGGCGACATACGGTGCGGGAACGTGTAGTTCCAGCGGTTTTCGTTCATCGGACGGTTCTCTGCCGGCCCCACGCTCTTTTTCCACTGATAGCGGGTGGCCAGGTCGGTGCCTTCGACGATACAGCCGCCAGGGAAACGGAAGATGCCTGGATGCAGATCTTTCAACGCATCCACCAGGTCGGCGCGCATACCATGCCAGTTGTTGTCGGGCATGAGCGATACATGGTCAAGGTCCACACCGTCGGCTGTCTGCAGGAAGATACGCATCAGCGCATGAGCATCAGTCACGGAGGGTGTTAGTTTGGCTGTGTACTGTTTCCAGTCGGTAGAAGTGATGTCGATTGTCTGCCGGCTGATGATGTCATTGCTCGAGTTGACCAGTTCCACTCGTATTGTTCCCTTTTTGCCGCCCGACTCATGCAGTCTGCCATAGACGGAGAAGGTGTAAGACTGTCCTTGCTTGACACCCATACCGAAATATCCGCGGTTTTCGATGCCGGTGCGTTTTTCAATATGTCCCGAGTCGGCCAAAACAATGTAGTGGGGGTTATTGGCAAATGCCGGCCGCACATCACTCACGCTGACATTTCCGAAAGGAGTCCATCCTGTCATGCCGCCGCTGATATTGCCTTTATCGCTTTTGTGCATCGGAGCCTCAAACGAGCGGTTGGCCACCAGTTCGGCATATAATCCGCCGTCGGCACCGAAGTTGATGTCCTCGAAGAAAATGCCGTACATGGTCTTGGCAATGTCGGACCCCGGATGCTTGGTGTCAACGGTTAATGTCTGTTGCGCCTGCGCAAAGGTTGCCAACAGCGCAAATAGTGCAAAGAATGTTTTTCTCATTTTGTAGTTTGTTATTAATTGTAATTATTACTTGGTGATAGATTCATGTGCCTTATGATTATTCCACCACTGTACCAACTGTCCTATTATCAGAACTAATGACGTGCCCAGTATGATGAATACCCAGTCGGTAAAGCGGAGCGAAACGACTTGGAAGAATTCTCCGCCGAAAGTGACAATCAATATTTGTCCGAAGAAGATTATCGCCGCGATAAGCAGGAAACTCTCACAATTTTTGAGATGAAATGCGGAACGCCCTGTCGCGAAAGCCCGCACGTTGAAGAGATTCCAGAACTGCACCATGACAAAGACAGTGAAGAAGAATGTTATCTCGTATAAAGTGAGTTTGTTGCTGTCATCATGGTGGCTAAAGAGGTCGCTTATTTCATTTATTTCGTAGTTTTCTAGTATAAACATCAGAACAAATAAGAATGCGAAGAGAATACCCCCTTCCCAGCACACCATCTTTCGCATGGGTTTGGTGATGATAAATGCGTTGCGGACGCGTGGTTTCTCGGTCATCACTTTTTTTGTAGGAGGCAGTGATGCAAGAGCCATGGCAGCGAATGTGTCCATGATGAGGTTAATCCATAGCAACTGAGTGACTGACAATGGCGATTCTGTGCCTATCATTGCCCCTGAGAGTATTGTGAGGCAAGCCACTACATTGACTGTCAATTGGAAGATGATGAATTTTTGTATATTGTGATAGAGAGAGCGTCCCCACATCACAGCGCGGCCTATGCTGGCAAAGGAGTTGTCGATGATGGTGATGTCAGATGCTTCTTTCGCCACGGATGTGCCATCGCCCATAGACAGCCCCACTTGTGCCATCTTCAGTGCTGGAGCGTCGTTGGTGCCGTCGCCCGTGACTGCCACCACCTCGTTGTTGGATTGCAGTATCTCCACAAGCCGTTTTTTGTCCATCGGACGTGCGCGCGCTACGATTTTTAGTGTTTTTGCGCGGATGGCGAGTCGTTTGTCATCTAATTTCGCCATTTCCGGCCCGGTGATGATATTGGATTCTGGTTCGCTGTCATCCCAGATGCCTATCTCACGGGCTATCTGCAATGCTGTGGCAGGATTATCCCCCGTGACGATGATGACCCTGATGCCGGCGTCGAGACATTCTTTCACGGCGGCGGGAACATCGCTGCGTACGGGGTCGCTGATACCGGCAATGCCGAGGAAAGTCAGGTCAGAGGCGGTCAAGCGGCCGTCAGTGATACCTTCTTCCTCCCCGTTGAGTATTTGATAGGCAAACCCCAGTGTGCGCATGGCTTGCTGCTGATAGTTTGCGAGTTGGCGGTTAATTTGCTCCTCTGTCATGTCACCGGCGCATCGTTTGCTGAGGGCCAGAACGATTTCGGGAGCACCTTTTAAGTAAAGAATACGTCTACCGGATGTATCTTTAACGATGGTGGCCATGTATTTATTCTCGGTCGAGAAGGGTATTTCGACTATGCGGTCAGCATTGTTGCGCAACTCTTCATAATTGATGCCCTGACGTTCCAACCACAGCAACAATGCACCCTCGGTGGGATTACCGATGGGGACAGGTTTCTTTGGATCTCGACGGTCAAGTTCGGCTGTGGAATTGAGGGCGATACTGTTAGATACAAGTGAATCGTCCTCGCTTTGCCCGATGCGTTGCAGATGGGTGCCGAAAAACAAGGTGTCATGCACCTGCATCTGATTTTGTGTCAGTGTGCCAGTTTTGTCGGTACAGATGACGGTGGTGGCTCCCATGGTTTCACAAGCATGCATTTTGCGTACCAGATTGTTGGTCTTTAACATCTTGCGCATGGAGTACGCCAGACTGAGTGCCACAGCCATAGGCAGTCCTTCGGGTACTGCTGCGACAATGAGCGTGACAGCAAGCATCGCCGTCTCCAAAATATAGGATAGGAAATCAATGTTGAAGGAACCGTTCTTGACGGCAAACATGACGATACGGAAGAGAATGAAGATTCCTGCCACACCATAACTGCCCCAAGTGATGAGCTTGGCCAACCGGTCGAGTTGTTCGTTGAGTGGTGTCTTAACACTGTCGTCAATCTGAGCAGCCTGAAAGACTTTGCCGTTTTCTGTGGCGTCGCCAACGGCAAAGACCTCGCACACACCGTGTCCCTCCATCACTTTCGTGCCGCGCATGACATGATTGCTGGGGTAGGTGGCATGCGGGTTGAATGCCGACGGGTCGGTGGTTTTGTTGCACATGGGTTCACCCGTGAGACTCGACTCGTCCATCCTCAACCTGACAGCCTCTTTGAGTTCGGCGTCGGCTGGAACCTCAGCACCAGTCTCAATGATGACGATGTCGCCCACAACCACGTCGCATTTGGGTATCAACTCGTGGTTGCCGTTGCGTATCACCTGCACGGTTTCCTCGTCGCGCACTTGATTGAGCAATGAGAATTCCTTGTCGGCTTTCAGTTCAAAGATAAAGGAGATACCGGTGGCAAGAAGGATGGCGATGAGAATGCCGATGGGCTCAAAAAAAACGGCAAAGGTCTCTTTCCGCGTCAGTCCCCACCATCCGAAATATTCAGCACAAGAGATTAACACAGACAATACCGCCGCCAACTCAAGAATAAAGATAAGCGTATCACCATCTTTCCACCCGGGGATGTGATGCCCGAGCGGACCGGTGAGTTTTTCAAAATAACGTTTCCAGAGTGACGTTTTCGGTGGAGGTGTCAAGGTGTTTGCCCCGTGTGCGGCTCTACTGGCTTGCACCTCG
>CAMJAO010000088.1 GCA_946403615.1 uncultured Prevotellaceae bacterium | reverse complement strand
ACCAGTTGGCGCAACTGCAGATCAACCTGATGATGTCGCATGCTTGCGGCACCGGTGACCGTGTACCCAACGACATCGTGAAAATCATGATTCTGCTGAAGATACAGTCGCTCAGTTATGGCTATTCGGGTTGTCAAATCCGCACTGTCGAGCGTCTCATTGATTTCTTCAACAACGACATCTACCCCATCGTCTATCAACAAGGGTCGGTGGGTGCTTCGGGCGACCTCGTGCCGCTGGCGCACCTCTGCCTGCCGCTCGTAGGCATGGGCGAGGTGGAGTATCAAGGCGAGCGCATGAGCGGTGCCGAGATACTGCGCCGCATGGGTTGGGAACCCATCCGTTTGGCATCAAAAGAAGGGCTGGCGCTGCTCAACGGCACACAAAACATGAGTGCGCATGCCGTATGGTCGCTCATTCAGGCCAAACGGCTGACGGAGTGGGCAGACGTGATTGGAGCCATGTCGCTCGAAGCCTATGACGGACGTATTGAGCCGTTCAACCTGGCCGTACATCTGGTACGCTCGCACAACGGACAGATAGCCACGGCGGCACGCTTCAACGAACTGTTGCGCGGCAGCGAGATGATTGCACAGCCCAAGGTGAATGTGCAAGACCCCTACTCTTTCCGCTGCATTCCGCAGGTGCATGGTGCTGTGAAAGACACGCTCTCATACGTGAAATCGGTGGTCGATATCGAGATTAACGCCACAACCGACAACCCAACGGTATGCCCCGACGAAGACCTCATCATCTCGGCAGGCAATTTCCACGGCGAGCCCATCGCCCTGCCCATGGACTTCCTCGCCATCGCCATGAACGAACTGGGCAGCATCTCCGAACGCCGACAATACAAACTGGTGTCAGGCACACGTGGACTGCCGTCGTTCCTCGTGGCCAATCCGGGTGTGAACAGCGGTTTCATGATACCGCAATATACCTCGGCATCGATTGTGAGCCAGAGCAAGACCCTCTGCATGCCGTCGTCGGCCGACAGCATACCCACCTCGCAAGGACAGGAAGACCATGTGAGCATGGGCGCCAATGCCGGCACCAAACTCATGCGTATTGTGCAGAACACCGAGCGTGTGTTGGCCATCGAACTGTTCACCGCCGCCCAGGCGCTGGAGTTCCGTCGCCCGTTGAAATCATCGCCTTTCATCGAGCGCATCTTCGAAGCCTTCCGACAGGTCGTCCCCTTCATCGACCACGACCAAGTGATGTATCCCCACATCGCCCGTTCCGTGGAGTTTTTGCAACAATATGTGGAAGAATTTAAGAACTAACCTCTTCAGTAACTACGCCCTCCCTCACGGGAGGGATGGAGAGGGGGCTTTTAACGATACCTTATAAATCCCCATGAAACTCATCAAAAATATCGGAATTTTAGGCGGAATCCTGCCACGGGAAAAGACGCGGTTGGCGGGTGCTGAGATGGCACGGTTTGAGACCATCGCCGATGCCTATTTGCTGATCGACAATGACCGTATCAAAGATTTCGGGCCGATGCGCGACGATACGGGCGCTGAAGCCCCTGCCCTGCGCCAAATGCTGACACGCGATGACGTGGAGGTGGTCGACGCTCAGGGCGGTGCCGTATTGCCGCGCTGGTGCGACTCGCACACCCATATCGTTTATGCCGGCAGCCGCGAGGGAGAGTTTACCGACAAAATCCGCGGTCTCTCCTATGCGGAGATCGCGGCACGCGGGGGCGGCATTCTCAACTCCGCCGACCTGCTCCACACCATGAGCGAGCAACAATTGTTCGACGCGGCCATGCTGCGGCTCAACGACATGCACGCCAGCGGCACGGGTTGCGTGGAGATAAAAAGCGGATACGGACTGACAACGGAAGACGAACTGAAGATGCTGCGTGTGATTCGAGAGATGAAACGCCACACCGACATGGAAATACGCGCCACGTTCCTCGGTGCCCATGCCGTGGGGCGCGCCTACACGGGCCGACAGGCGGAGTATGTCGATCTGGTCATCCGCGAGATGATTCCCGCAGTGGGACGCGAGGGTCTGGCCGATTTCATCGACGTGTTCTGCGACAAAGGATTTTTTACACCTGAAGAGACACGTCGCATTCTTCTGGCCGGTGCAGAATATGGCATGCGACCGAAAATTCACGCCTGCGAACTGGCCGATTCTGGCGGAGTAAAAGTGGGTGTGGAGATGCAAGCGCTCTCGGTCGATCACTTGGAGAGCATGGCCGACGACGACATCGAACTGCTGAAGACCTCGCAGACGATGCCCACGGCGTTGCCCGGCACCTCGTTCTTCCTCAATATGCCCTACGCCCCGGCGCGGAAGATGATAGACCGCGGACTGGCCGTAGCGGTGGCGTCGGATTACAATCCCGGTTCCACACCATCGGGCAACATGAAATTCGTCACCTCACTGGCATGCATCAAGATGCGTCTGCAACCCGCCGAAGCGCTCAATGCCGCCACCATCAACGGAGCCGCCGCCATGGGTCTGAGCCATGACTACGGCAGCATCACCCTCGGCAAACGCGCCAGCGTGTTCATTACGCGTCCCATTCCATCCATCGATTACATCCCGTATGCCTATACCGAGCCGATTGTAAGGACGGTTTAGGGTTGAAGATGGTTTAGGGTTGAAGATGGTTTAGGGTTGAAGGTTTAGGGTTTAGGGTGCTTTATGAGGAGTTCAGGAGTTCCGGAGTTCTGGAGTTCAGACAATAGCTCGCGAATTGACGGTTTAGAGGTTAGTGTGCTTTCTGAAGAGCTCAGACAATAGTTTGCGAATTGAGGGTTTAGGGGACGTCCTCCCATTATTTGGGCATACATCAAGTAAGCCCCTACAGACAAACATGCTTCACCTGCTGTCGCTAATGAGGGCGGGCACGGAACACCGCCCCCACAAAGCAGATGGGGGATATTAACCCACCCCTGCCCTCCCAAAGGGAAGGAGAATGTGGCAAAAAAAAAGACATTACTCCTCAGAGGAATAATGTCTATATATTACCGAACTACGGAAATACTGAACCTCTCTTAAAGCACACTAAGCCCCAAACACTAAACCCTCTACACTAAACACTAAACCCTCTACACTAAACACTAAACCTTTCTAACCCTTATCTTGTCAACGAGAATTTCAGGCTGAAGCCGAAATCTGTGGTGGTGGTAGGATAACTGCTTGCCGACAAGAGCGGGGTGTTGGTCTGCCGGTCGAAGTAGAAGGTCATGGTAAGCAGTTTTGACAGTGTGTAATCGGCCTTGAAGGAGAACTTAAAGGCAGTGTTGCCCGACGAAGCCGAACTGGTCATCGAGGCAATATCACGGCTGATGTTCGCCTGGTCACGATAAGACAGGTCGAAACGCAGATTCAAATCATGGTTGAAACTTGACATGCCGGTGTTGGATTTGTTCGGAGTCCTGCCACTACCTGACTCGCTCTTATCGTCGCCGTCGCCGCTCTTCTTGTTGCTTTTCACCTTACGGTGGCTGCCGCCGCCGAAGAGGCGGGCAATATCGAAATTATTAATCTTATAACCCATGCCGACAACCCAGTCTTTAGAGGTTGTCTCATTGATCTGGACACTGGTCATGCTGAGGTTGATGACACGCGTGCTCTTGTATTCGAGTTTCAGGGTCATATTGTTTTGCAACGTGACGTCAACACCCAGCAGGGGCGAGAACGCTTCGTTGATACTGACCGTAGAGACATTGAACATGCTGCTCGGCACGGGATTGCCCGTGGTGGCATCATTGATGAATCCCAACCCGTTCATATACTCTTGCCATGTGCTGTACGACGCATATGAGCCCACCGCATAGACGCTCTTGTAAGCGTGGCTGAGGTTGACGCTCTTGAAATGGTCGGCAAACCACGGCAGTCTGCTCAGTCCGCTGTAACGGATGGTCCAGTTGGGCAACAAACGTGCCAATGACGGGAAGATGCTCAGCGAATGACCACTCATCGAAGTGTAAGCATCGAGGAAGGCGGGCACCATCACATCGGCACTGTAAGGATTGAGCGAACCGTTCTCAGGATTATAAGTCTGTCCTGCCAATGACGTGCCGACAGGATAAGTCGCTCCGGCATACTGCGATTCCACCCTTTCGCGGAATTTTCCAAGCGAGTTGCAGAATGTCTCAAAGGTTTTCGACTTATAGCCGTTATTGGCATCGCCCGTACCCTCAAAAGCACTCTTGATGGAAATGGTGGTCATCGAGAATGTGCCACTTTGCGTGGTCGGATTGCCTTGATACATATATTGTATGCTCTTGGCAGTGGTCATCGTGCGCGAAGCGTTGAGGTCAATCTTCAGGTCACGCACGGGCTCAAGAGTCATGCGCAACTGCAGGTCCTCAGTCTTGTTGGTCGTGGCAGGCGTGGCCACACTGTCGTTGTGGAGCAGCCAATCGTTCTCGCGGGCCTTGTCAAGATACCCCTCGTCGACCAATCCGAAACCGAAGTCCAGACCCGGTGCCAGGATGTCGCCCCGGCGCTGGCCGAAGATATCGCCCACATTGGGCATAAAGCCAGGTATCGACATCGCAAAGTTATTGTTGTAAGTGAAACTCACGTTGCGCACCATCATCAGCACGCGCGCCAGACATTGTGCCGTCTTGTACCAGCCCTTGTCGTCGAGCGGTTCTTTGGGGGTGACAGTCACTTTGAATCTCAACGTCGAGTCGGTCTTGTTGATAATCTTGATGGAGTTATCATCCACTTTTCTGTAACTTATCGGCACAGACTTGCCCTTGCTGTCCTTGGCTGTCACCTTGATACGCTTGGTCTTTTTATTGTGTGTGACAACGACCGACGTGTCGCCCTTGAGCGTCACTTCTTTCACAAAACTCTTCTGGTTTTTGGGCAGGTCTTTCTTGTTGTCGTCATCTTTGCCTCCCTTCTTGGAGTCAGCCTTACCATCTTTGCTGTCCTTGCCATCCTTCGCACCGCGCTGGCCGGGTCTGTTAGCCCTGGTATCCTTCGGTTTGAGATTTCTGTTCTGCGTCTTGCTAAAGCGCTCGTTTGTCTTCTTTAAGAAGGGTATATGGTCGTAGAGTTTCTGCATGTTGAGCGCGCCATTGAGTTTGATGGTGCGGTTTGTCGTGATGGTATTACCCAATGAGGTGCCATCGTCGAGCGCAGTACCTCTCACCCAGGTATAGGTCGACTGATAGGTGGCGTCACTGGTCAACCAGTCAAAGACAGGAATCAGGTTGAGCGGCAACTGGTAGGTCAGATTGACCGTCTGGTTGTAGTCGAGCGGTGTGCCCATATGCTTGATGGAGGTCCATACGGAGTCTTTCCATGCGGTATATTCGTCAGGATAGAGGTCTTTGTTGATGGGGGTATAAGGCTCTTCGATTTCAGCCTGGGTGGCACTGTGGAAATTGGCGTGCAGGTTTTTCGTCAAGTCCCATCTCAGCGAGAAGTCGCGGTCCCAGAGGAACTGCTCATTAAAGACGAGAGGCAGTTTGGAATCTTCCATGCTCTCCATATCGCGCGATTGCAACTCATGGTAAATACGCGACATTTCGGTGTTGAACGTCACGTTCTGCGGCAACCAATTGAGCCCGAAACGTTTCAGAATATCCAGCCACTTCGATTTGCTCTTGAGGTTCTTGAACGGTTCCCAAGCCTTATAGACCGGAGTCCATGAATAGTTCAATCCGCCACGCCACTGGTCTTCGTTTTCATATACGGTCGTCTCGCCGCTGGTATGGCGGTGTGAGTGATTGTACCAGAAGGTGAAGTTGGCGGGGTCGTAAGGCATGGGATGACGCTTGTTGGCGATGCCCACACGCACGTTCGACAATGAGAAGTTGGTGTTGATGGTCTTTGTCACCGCTATCGACTCGATACTGTCGCGCTCATGTTTGTTGGCCGCGCCATCCAGGGCATCTTGCAATTCCATGTCGGTATCGAGCGGATTGTATTTCGGACTGCTCTCCTCTTTGGTCACGGAATAATAGAGCGGTGCCGACACCTTAGCTTTTTCGGGGAAGAATTTGCCCAATTCCAGACTGGTGGTCACGCTGTAGTTCATCACGTTGTCGGTGGAACGCTGAGTGACGCCCTCCTCCAAACCGCCAAAGCCTTCGGTGAGATAACGGCCAGTCATATTGACCGTACCGAAATCGGACAGTTGCATATTGAGACGTCCCTGGGCTGCCCAACCGCCACTGTTGTTATACTCTTTCAGGCGCAGTTCGTTGATCCACACCTCGCCCGATTTCAACTCGTTCGAGAGGTTTCTCACACCGATAATCATGGTTTTCACCTCACCGAGCGAGGGATTACCCACGATGCTGATTTTATTGCCGGGATGATTCTCGTCGTATGCGGTATAGACGACATTATACGAAGCCTGACCCTGTGCCTTGGCGATGTTGCGGTCTTTTTTCAGACTGGTGAATACACTCAGGGGGATGTCGAGCATGTTGGCCTCCGGCCAGACAACTTCACGGTCGTTGGTGGAGTATTTGTTGTAAACGCCCGGAGCGGTCAGTTTGAGCGGTATCTCGTATTCATAATAGTTGCTCTTATAGTCGCTACCCAAACGGATGAAAACTGCCAACTGGTCGTCGGAGAGGTTGGTGGTGTTCTCAAGCATCGTGTTGGCATGGACGAACATCTGCAAACGGCGATACTGACGGAGGTCGAGTGTCGTGTTCTTATAAACGCATTTCGACTCGCCCGTGCCCAGATTGGTGACCACCATATTCAAGGCCTGCTCGTTGCTCTCGACGAGTTGGGGCTGGGTGGGGTCTTGCTGGCGCGATATGCCCGGAGGCAACACGTAGTTGACGGGTTGTTTCTCACTGTTCTCCTCAATATTGACAGCACTCACTGCCAGATGGCCCGAGTTGGAGGCACTGTTGGTGAGATTCTGCGTATAGACACGCCACTCGCCGCGCACCAGGTCCAATGTGCCGAAACGCATGACAATGGGCTTTTCGAAGTTGGTGAGGAACATACGCATGAAACGGATGGAGGAGAAATCGTTGATGCCGCCCACACGACGGTCGTACTGGTCGAGAGGTATACGGAACTGATACCACGTCACGCTGTAGGGCTCGCCGTTACGGCCCTTACCACTGTATTCGCGGCTGTCTACGATGTAGTTGCGACCCACGACCATATCCTCAGGACGAATCGACACATGGTACTGGAAATACTTCTCATACTCATTAAGCGTGTAGTCCTGGTTGATGTCTTCCACATCGGGAGTGGTCTTGTATGATGTGTCATAACTCTCCGTGCGTGAATCCGAGTCGGGTGAGTTGCCCTGAGGATTGTTGATGCGTTTGTAGCGGTTGAGGATAGAGGCTTGTATCTGGTCGTAATCGCTGCCACGGAAATAATGGTAGTCGTCGTTGGCAGGGTCGGCCATGATGGAGTCAAGCACCTCTTGCGACACTTTGCCCTGGATGGCGTTGAGGAAATCCTGATACGGCCCATAAGCACGCTCCTCCTCATCGGTCAAACCGTTGAAACCCACATCTTGACGCTCGCGCGAGCCCGACGAGGTGACGAATGCGTAATTGACCGTCGCCTGCTGAGGTATCTTACCCCATTGCGTGGTGGTAAAACTGCTGCTGCCATCTACGGGCATGCCGCTCTCGTAGAATTTCTTTCCGTCGCGCAGCACATCCTCGCTCACCTCGCCCAAGTTGATATAGAAATCGCCGCCATAGAGATGGGCATCCTGCTCGTTGTTGGAATAGACAAACGGATCCATCAGCCAGAATTCCACATATTCTATATTGGCAGCCTCGAAATCGTTGGTGTCGAGTTTGCGCATCATACCGCCCCATGTGTTATGGGGTGTCTGCAAACGTCCACGCTCGGTCAGGTCTGGGTTGAAGTTATAGGGACCGCGCTCGTCGGGATAATAGGCCAGGTTGAGCACCGGCAAAGTATTGGTCGCGCCGCTGTAACTGCTTTGGTCGCGGTTGGGGAACAACTCACGCACATA
>CAMJAO010000087.1 GCA_946403615.1 uncultured Prevotellaceae bacterium | reverse complement strand
TCAGCGATATTAAGAACGCTTGGGACAATGCTTTGAAAGCCATCGATTTCTCCAACCAGATAATTGAGGGTGTTGAAAACAGTGAGATGTATCGTAACGGCGACCGCGACATGAAGCAGTTGCTTGGCGAGACATACTGTCTGCGTGCCTACTGGTACTGGCTGATGTGTAACTTCTGGGCAGATGTGCCATTTGCCACAACCCCGACGACCAACGGCGATATGCACAACGATCCCCGTACAGACAAGAACATCATCTACAGCCATCTGATTCAAGACCTGATTGATCATGAGGCAGAGATGAAATGGAGCACAGAGACGACCGTGGAGCGTATGAGCCGCGACTTCGCACTTGGCTTCATCGTGAAACTGGCTATGTTCCGTGCAGGATATTCCATGCAAGCCGACGGCACCATGGCCCGCTCAACCCAGAGCGGCGAGGAATACACCGTCAATTACACTAACGAAAACGGCCAGGCAGCCACAGCCACCACCGCAGACGATTATTATAAGGTGGCAAAGGCTTATGCCATGAAACTTATCTCACTAAAGCCTCACACCTTGTCGTCGAATTTCAAAGCGATATTCGACAACGAGATCAACAACTGCAACCCCGCCGATGAGGATGTACTGTTTGAGATGGGCTTCGCACCCGGCGGCGGCGGCGACATCGGCTGGTGTCATGGTCTGAGCGTAGTGGCCGGCAGCAAAGGTGCCGGTACAACCTATACCAACCTGACCCCGAGTTATGCCTGTTCGTTCGACCCCGAAGACCAGCGTCTTCCCGTGACATGCGTCAACTACCGCTGGCTGAACGACAATATGCAAGGTGCTTGTGATGCATTAGGCATCCAGCCCGCCAAATGGTGCCGTTTGGACATGAACACCTACGTGGCCACGAAAGGCACAGGCATCAACTGGCCCGTGCTTCGCTATGCCGACGTGCTGCTGCTGTTGGCTGAAGCCGACAACGAGATTAACGGCGGCCCGACAGACCTGGCTCGCAGAATGCTGAAGCAAGTACGTGAACGCGCATTCATCAACTCGAAGAACAAGAGTGCGAAGGTGGATAACTACATAAATGCCCTCAACAGCCACGATGCTTTCAAGGAAGCCATTATCAACGAGCGCGCCTGGGAATTCGGCGGCGAGAACATCCGTAAATTCGACTTGATTCGCTGGAACAACTATTCATCTAAAGTGGTAGACGCTATCGAATGGATTCGCGATGCAGCGATGAACTACAGCCAAACATACATTAGCGGCAACGAGTTTATCTACAACAAAGAGCAGGAGATTGCTCCTATGAATGCGGCTAACCGTCTGTATTACCGTTATACGAAAGGTGCCTTGGTGTTTGAAAACGACTACTTCACGCCACGCGACAAGAGCACCAGCCCGTACAACACCGCCGAACGTTTGAATGATGACGGCATCAGTTCTCCCGGTGCCACTTATACTGGATTGAAATACGTGAACTTCTTAGAGGCTCTGATGAGTGTAAGCGACACTGATCCTGAGACAAAGGATAAGTATGGCACCTACATCGACGAAAACGGTAAAGAACAGACCTTGAAGAAAGGTGTGCTGAACGAGCGCATCCGCTACTCCTGGATAGGTATTACGGGCAACATTCTCAACACCGGAACGGAGGATTTGAGCCCCATCCGCTCGAAAGCGGCTCCCTACGTGCTTCCTATTCCATCAGACCGTGTGATGTCATCGGGCGGTGTGCTGAACAACGATGGTTACGGTATTGTGAACTGATGTATAAGCACATAACCGTCAATTCATCTCATTATCATTTGAAAAAGAACAAACATAAATCATTAAGATATGAAAATCGCTAAATATTTCGTATTGTCGCTGTTCGGTCTGCTGACGGCAGGCATGATGAGCAGTTGCAGCGATGACCCGACCGACGGCGACGCTCCGCGTCTGTTCCGCCCTGTCGCATCATTGGAAACGAACAATAACTCAGTTATTGCCACTTGGGACAATATTGCCGGCGCTACCCAATATACCTTGAACCTATTTAAGGTGACAGGCACTGACGAAGCAGGCAACAACACATACGCCCTCTATAAAACCGCCACGTGTGAGAAATCGCCCTTTACCTTCGATGACCTGGAATGGGATGAGAAGTACAAGGTGCAAATCAGCGCAAGCGGCGCAAAATCGTCGGAGGTATATGAGACGAGCGATGTGACCATCTCCTATCCCACCACACTGAAGAGCGTAAAAACCATTGAGAGTGCCGCCCGAGTGACTTGGGACAACGGAGAAAAAGAAGAAACCACACCCGAGACACCAGAAGAGGATAAGTCTTGCTCTGGCACCTGTCAGTGCGAGGGTTGCGGAAAAGGCGACCAATGCACTTGCGTAGACTGCCATTGTCCGAACTGCAAAGCTACAGAAGAGGAAGAGGTACCTGCTGAAGAGGAGACTCCTGCCAATACTGTGACTGCGATCAAAGCCATTGTTGCCGTTCCCGTAGATGGTGGTGAGCGCATCGTTAAAATCATAGACGAAAAGACCTTCAAGGCTGGTTATACCGACATCACCGGTTTGAATCCTCAGACTCAGTACTACTTTATTGCCTACACAACCGATGTTGAGAGCGAATTCAACAACTCGACCTATGCAGGCCGCTTGACAGCCTCTACCAATAAAGCCATCGATTTCGACACGAAATACGGTGCAGGCATGTGGCTCGACATCCGCGACTATGACGAGAAGATGGCCAAAGACACCCTGAAGACCGAACAATTCTGGGAGCAGGTGCAAGACGGCATGACCATCATCCTTCGCGGTGACTTCGACTATAAGGTGAACAATTCTATCAAGATTAACCGCAGTGTCCGCTTCGTGACCGCTTCAACCCTCGGCACCAATGCCCGATTCATATCTTCCGGCGGTATAACAATGGACACCGAGGCAAACGTCGATTGGGTGGAATTCGAGAATGTGGACTTCATCAGTGATAAAGTTGCTAACGATGACAATCCCATTGCCACCAATACCGACCAGGGATGGGGTGGCCGCCAGGTTTGGAATATGAATAACACAAAGTCAACTTTGAAGAAACTGTCTTTCAAGGGTTGTAGCATCACTGGCTACCGTGCTTTCATCCGCGCCCAGCAATCCACAGATAACATCAATGAGATTGTGATTGACGGCTGTACCATCAACTGCATCGGCGATCAAGGCGTGTTCACCACAACGAACAAAGCCGCTGACTGGCAGAAGATTACACTGAAGAACAGCACCATCACCAATATTGTGTTGTTGGCCGACCTGCGCGCAACAGCCGGTCCGCTGACCTTCAATGTTGAGAACTGCACCTTCTGCTATGCCCCGAAAGAGACGACCGCCAATGCCAACACACCAATGTGGCGCCTCAACGGAAATGCCAACACCATCACTCTGAACGTAAGCAACTCGTTGTTCGGTCCTACCATGGCCACTGAGAGTTCGGCTGGTGAATCCATCCACACTTATACCGCAGGTACCGCGGGCAGCATCTTCGTGAATGCTAACACCGGAACAGAAGAAGAACCGAAACCGACCCCACTGATCAGTGTGTCGAAGAGTTTCAAGACCGACTTCATCTGGTGGGCTAACGACAAAGGTGTGACTTATCCGCTCGACGGTTTGCAGGAACTGGGCATGAATGAGACCAAGTTGTGGAGCAATCCGACCAAAGGCGAGTTCCGTATCAAGGCCAACCTGCCTGAGAGCGGCTTAGGTGCCCCAATGTGGTATTAATTACCATTTATCTGATACAAAGACATGGAGCCGATCGGCTCCATGTCTTTATGTTTATTATTAAATCTATTATCTTACATCAACCGAATGAGAAAAATATACGCCATCATTTTCGTTCTATTTGGGTTATTGCTGTCGTTGCCTTCATCGGGGCAAGAAAAGACGCCCGCCTTTCCTGGAGCTGAGGGTTTCGGACGCTATGTGACCGGAGGCCGAGGCGGCAAGGTTCTTCACGTGACCAACCTTGATAACAGCGGAACGGGGTCGCTGCGCTGGGCACTCTCGCAGAGCGGTGCCAGGACCATTGTGTTTGACGTGTCAGGCACCATCCACCTGACCTCAGCATTAAAGATCAGCAGTGGCAGCGTAACCATTGCCGGTCAGACGGCCCCCGGCGACGGCATCTGCGTAGCCGACTATCCAGTGACCATCCAAGCCAACAACGTGATTGTACGCTATATGCGTTTCCGCTTAGGCAATAATAACGTGAAGGTAAATGGAGCCGACGGTTGGGACGCCTTTGGAGCACTCGACCAGAGAGACATCATTATCGACCACTGCTCAGTGAGTTGGAGTATCGATGAGTGTCTGTCGATGGGTGGATGTCACGACATTACCGTTCAGTGGTGTCTGATAGCCCAGAGTCTTCAGGATGCCGGTCACTCAAAGGGGTCGCACGGTTATGGCGGCAACTGGGGTGGCAGTGGCGCATCATTCCATCACAATCTGATGGCTCATCATGAGAGCCGTGTGCCAAGACTTGGCCCGCGCTATACCACACAATTGGATGAGCGTATGGATATGCGCAACAACGTGTTTTACAATTGGGGCGGCAACGGCTGCTATGGTGGCGAGGCTATGAATGTGAACATTGTTAACAACTACTACAAGCCTGGTCCTGCGACCAACCAAATCAGTTCGACCAAACGGATGCGTATCGCCTGTATCGGAGTTCGCACCAATAGTTATATCACCAATTATCCCGACTATGCCCCTACCCTTCACAAATGGGGAACCTTCTTTGTAGAGGGCAATAAGAACAGTAAATATCAGACTGTGACCGATGACAACTGGACATACGGTGTATTGAACCAGTTTGGTGACGACAATGACGGCACCCTGACCGACGAGGTCAAGGAACAGATGCATCTGAATGAGCCCATAGACTTCATCTACACAACAACTCACAGCGCCGATGACGCGTATGAGAAAGTGCTGTTGTACGCCGGCGCATCGCTTCAACGTGACAGTTACGATACCTTTATTATCGAAGAGACTGAGAACGGTCTGGCCACCTACACCGGGCCTGGCAACCACAAAGGCATCATCGACTCACAAGAAAACCTCAAACCCTCCGACGCCGGAGATGACTGGAGTGCATGGCCTGTATTGAACAGCGAGGCGGCACCTGCAGATTCTGACGGCGATGGCATGCCCGACACATGGGAGACTGCACACGGGCTGAATCCGAATGATGCCAGTGACGGCAATACCGTGGGAACAGACGGATACACGAATCTGGAAAACTACCTCAACTCGCTGGTGGAACACATCACCGAAGACCAGAATGACGGCGGAACGGCGACAGGTAACATCATCAGCGATAATGATTGGCAAAATAAAGACAATTATGTTATTGCTCCGAGCACCAATCTAACAGGCTGGACCTTTGAAAACGGCATCAGCATCAACCAAAGCGGCGCACCCGCAGAGGGAAAGGGATGCGGCATCACTGGCTATAAGTATTCACGCAACAAGAAATACACCATCAATCTGCCCGACGGCATGACTATCGGCAAGGTAGAAATCACCGGCTATAGCAATGTCGACAATGAACCAGCTTGGTTGGCCGAGTTAAACGGAGTGACATACGGAGAAACGGATTATGTGTTTGAGAGCCGTACAACTGGAGCATCAACCACAAACACCATTACATTGGACCCGGCAGCCAGCAAAACACTGACCTTCACCCCTGGCGGACAACAAGTAGTATGGATTATCACGCTCTACCCTGTCACAACAGGTATTGACGAGATGCGCGCTACCACATCCGACATTAGCAACATTTATAGCATCGACGGCAGACTCGTAAAGAAAAACGCCTCACGCGAAGATCTCTACGGACTACCAAAGGGCGTGTATATTCAAGGTGGAAAGAAAATTGTGGTGAGATAATTACGTTTTTCTAAATATAGAACTACGAATTACGCCAATTACGAAAAAGAATTATAGTCGACGGATTTCACGAATTAAACGAATTATATAAACAACTGAGGGACAGTTGATTATAATCGAATTATTTGTGAAATCCGTTGTCTTTTGCTCGTTATCACTCGGACGGGCACAGGGTCACCGCCCATACAACGGGTATAAATAGGAGTAGAGAACGCAATCTGATGACCGATGCGGGTTAAAAGAAGAAGAGGTTGATGCTGCCCATGATCATGCCGAGAAGGGCGCCGAGAAGTTCGATAGCTTTGAGTTCGCGACTCATGACTTCGTAAATGAGTTTTTCGGTCTCGTCCATGCCCATCTCATTGATACGCTCCCTTACAATTTTAGAAATGTTGATAGACTCAAGGATTCGTGGCAGATGCTCGGAGATAACAGTGCTATAGACCGACTCCATCATCTTAACGATTTGCGCTATTTGCTCATCCTTGTCTTTAAGCAAAAGAGCCACGGGGGTATTCATAAGCGTCTGTGTCTCGTTGCCAATCATCTTTGCCACGATCTCCTCACCATTTTTCTGCAACATCCCGTTGATATTCTTAGCCAACAGTTTTTCCGCAGGACTTTGTAGCATCGTGAAGAACTTATTCCACAGACTGGCACCGGCATATTTTGCAGCTATGGCCTTCAATCCACCAAGTCCGCTAAACAATCCGCCAAGCACCTCAACCGGGTTCATTCTCTTCATCTTCTCTACGGCACTCTCCACGACGATGTGCGCCACATTCATTCCCACCTCACTGTCAGACAATTTGTAATAAACCTGAGAGGTGATATTTGTGTTTACGCTCGCTACGATGCCCTGCAGTTCCTCTTCGGAGATATAATGTTTGAGGAACTCTGCGACAGTTTCCTGATTGTTTTTCTGTTTATCAAAAAAAAGCTCAACTGCATGACGGACCTTCTTAATCATATCTTCGGAAAGAAGGTATCGGTTCAGCACATCGTGGTTCATCAGGTTTTGGCTGATGGCTCCTCCAATGGCCTCGGCAATGCGTCCTTTCTCCTTGGGTATAAGACCAGGGGTGAACGGCACTTTCATGCCAAATATGTATTTTGCCGTATGAGGTCTGAACAGCATCCGTATGGCGATGTAATTGGTGATGTAACCAATGACGCCACCCAACAGCGGTGCGGTGATGTAGGTAATGGAGAAATCCATAATCTGTAGATTGTATTGAAAATAATAAAAGACACAGGGCTTGAAACATAGTTGAAGCCCTGTGTCTTTGGGATAAAGCCCCTACCCCATCCCCTCTGCAATATAAGAGGGGTGCGGGCTTACGCCTTTGAATCGGCTTATCGGGCCACTGTGTTATTCTGCCTTTTCCTTTTTAGGAGCTTTCTTGGCGGCAGGTTTCTTCTCTGCAGCAGTAGCCTTCTTGGCAGGTGCTTTCTTCGGAGCCAAGCCTGCTTTGTCGAGTTTGGCCTTGAGTTTGTCTTCCTCAGCCTGCATTTTCGCCACTTTAGCCTGCAAACGGATAATCTCCTTGTCTTTCATCTCAATCTCATCACCTTGATTCTTGATGGTGGTGAGCAGTGTTTCAAGTTCATCATTCTCAATCTCAAGCGGATAGAGGTTGTTGACACGGTTGATGAAATCACCGAGAATATTCATATAGTTAGTAAACGCATCGAACGGCGAACTGTAAATACCACGGTCCAATCCAACATTTGAGGGTTTTGTCGTCATGAAACGGAAATTGTTGGATGCCTGCAGGTAGTCCCAGTCTTGATTGATGCGGGGATCGTTGGCAATGCGCAGACGGTCGGCCACGCTGTAGAGTTTATTGAAAGCCTCGCGCTGCATGGGATTTCCAAGCCAGCAACTCACATCGCGCTCCTCATCAACCCATGAGAGTGTGTCGGGCACGTCAAGTGCGCTGACACTCTTCATCTTCAAGCAGATTTCGGTGGGCGTAGAGAATGTGATGCCTTTGGCCTTAGCGCAAGCGGGCAGCGCCTTGAGGAATTCAAGGATAT
>CAMJAO010000086.1 GCA_946403615.1 uncultured Prevotellaceae bacterium | reverse complement strand
GAATTCCTGATTATCTCAGCAAGAACACTCAACCTTAAACCTTCAGATTAAAGTGCCGTTTTAATGAGCCAGGGTTTAGCGCCGATGCACTCGATGAGTCCCAGTTGCTCCTCGCTCCAGTACATATCCTCTTCTTCGTCTTTCAGATACTCTTTCATCATGTCGAAGGTGGTCAGATCGTCCTTGATACCGTCGATGCACTTGCGCAACAGTTCGATACCCTCTACAGACACCTTGTAGTCGGCCTTAAGAAACTCCACGGGGTCTTTGTACAGTGTCTGAGCCTCAACAGCCTCTTGTTTCAATTCGCCGCCTAAGTCAAGCAGACGGTCGATAAACTGATCAACAAAACCTTTCTCCTCCTCTGCATGCTCCAAATATTTCTTCTCCAACTTTTTGAATCCCAGTGAGCCGAAGATTTTGGCCTGCAGTTTGTGCTGAAACGACTGTGCGTTGAGGTTGGTCACAAAAAATTGTAATGCTTCAATTGATTTGTTTTTGTCCATGATTATTCTATTATTAAATTAAAAATGTGCGAATAAGTATGCGCAAAAAACTGTCATAGGTGAAATCTTTGCGACACAGCGACAAAGATACGACAATTCATTGGAAAAAGATTAGGCAAAAACAAACAATAATTCTACCGAAACAAACATTCCGCTGTTTTTCTTTGGTATTTCGCCCACTTATTTATATCTTCGCACCCAGTATGTACACACTGCGGGAATTTTTGACATCTATCCTCGGATTGCAATACGACGAAGTACCTTCCGAAGAGATATATTGCTCAAAGAGCGATACGGCCACCACATTTCTCACCAATCAGATGCAAGAGAGGTTGGCCGGCTACTCTTATACGTTGGTACGCGACGGGTGGCTCACGCTGATATACAACGGCCAAGAACTGACACTTCAACGGGGTGACCTGCTGATATATTCCCCTGGTTTTCAGATTACTATCGTCAGTGGCTCTGAGGATTATCAGTCTGTTTGCCTGATTATCGACGAGCAGGCAGCACTCGCTATTCCCAGTGTGCGCAATGTGGTTCGAACCGCCTATCAGCCTATTGCTGAGTTGGGACGTCCCGTTGTACATCTCAGCGATGAGCAGACCGCCCATTTCTGGCAGCACATGCTCGAGATTATCCGCTATCAGCACTCCTCTCACCGCTACCTGCATGAGAGTCTGCGCACACTTTTCACGCAGTTTATTCTCGACTTGATGGATGCGATGGAACAAAACATCGGCCATAATCTGGTCAGTGAGCGCACCACCGAGTTGTTTGTGGCTTTCATGCACCTGCTTACCGAGCATTTCATCGAGCACCACGATCTGCGCTTCTATGCTGACAAACTGCATATCACCACCATCCACCTCTCACGCATCGTGCGTCAGTTGACGGGCCGTACCGTAGCCGACTACATCAATCAGATGCTGCTGATGGAGGCTGCATGGCTGTTACAATCCACCGAGCTCACTATCGCTGACATCGCCGAGCGCCTGCATTTCTCCGACCAATCGAGTTTCGGCCGTTTTTTCACCCGTTTGAAAGGTGTCAGCCCCAAGGCATATAGAAGCTTACCGACAGGAGCCCAACCGGGAGCCCCCACCCTAACCCTCTCCAAAGGGAGGGAATAAAAAGAGGGAACACCTTCGTTATCCGGCCTGGTGACGCAGCGTCACACCAACAATAATTCATATCGTGGAAAAACGGCATGCCCCATTAACGCATCGCTAATGCTTATTTTCATAGCGGGGGATTGCTGCAATCCCCCCGAACGATAATTCATGTTTGAAAAAAGAAATACTTATTTCGTTATTGTTATTATTTACACGAATGGACATAAATGGCCACGAATTATCAGAAATATTTATATCAAACCTCTTTGAAGATGCACAGATTTACTCCCAGTCAAAGTTGGTGACTTTTTCGACGAAAGCGTTGCCGGTCCACTTGAGGAGATAATTCTCATAGAGGAAATCCTCTTCGGGATCCCATTTCACATAGCCTACGCAGATGTCTTTATTTTCGTTGGGCAAATAGATGCAGGGGGTGCCAGCCTTCTTGTGCTTCATGAAGAAATTGTCGACAAACTGTTTGATTTTGAGATCAGGGGTCAGTGTGCGGGTTTTGGGGTCGTAGTCATAGAAGAGCAGCGCATTGACGGTGTAAACGCCCTCGCCTTCGGAACCGATTTGCATGAGCATGGCTACAAGCGCATGGCCGTTGGGCCTACGCCAATAGCATATCTCTGTCATATAATCGCACTGTCCGCCCATGTCGCATTTAATGTAACCGTTGCGAGGAACGTCATCCACAAGATAATGTTTTTCCTCCCAAGTGTATTCACCTGGTTTTTTGAGGTAATCGACCATGGAGACGCAAGGCGAATAGTCCATAAACTGGCTGCACAAGGCGTTGGCATAATCATGTATTGGCGTTTTGGGGTGCGAGGAGGTCACACGGATAGTTTTAGCGGTCCACTGTTTGGCGATGGTTTTCATCGCCTCTGTGTCATTTTCTATTGTATTCTGTGCCCAAGAGGCAACAGCGCACAAGAAGGAGATAGCGATTGTAAAGATTGTTTTTTTCATAATCAGGTGGTTTGAGAGTTGAAGGTATTCAAGGAATTTAAGGTCATTAACGTCAGTAAGGTCGTTAACGTCTTTTTTTAAGTTTGGGGATAGGAATGAGTTTTATCTTTTTTTGCGCGAAGAAGGTTCCCATGCGCCAGAGATTGAAGAGGGCGAGATTGGGATGGCGGCCAACGAGGTTTTTACGCTCTAAACGTCCGAAAAGTTTGTGCCAGAGGCGCACACAACCAGCGAGATGCCAACGCTCGATTTTCTCGGCTTTTTCAAGCAGTCGAGAATAACCCCGCAGGTCGTTGCGGCGCTCGGACAGGGTGAGCAGGCCCTCGGCGGTCTTTTCAAGGAAACGCTCATTTGACTCGAAATCATCAAATCCAACGGGATTGTCGATATGCGTCACCGGGATGCCAGCTTCCTTCAACTTACGGCCGAAAAACACGTCTTCATAGCCATAGCGGCGGAACCGTTCGTCGAAAGGATGTTCGAGCATGATGTCGCGCCGTATCATGAAATTAGACGTGTGGAAATCCTGATATGGGTGCGCCTGCCGTTCCTTGATGCTGATTACATGATGGCGCGCCTGTTCATAACGATAGCGCAGGTTGCCCTTCCACTCTTTCATTCCCTCGGGCACATGATAGCCGCCATAGGCCACATCAGCGTCAACACATTGCAGATAACGCATGAGGAAATCTTCGGCGATGATACTCATGTGACAGTCGATAAACAGCAATCGGTCGTACTGTGCAGTCTGAGCCAGCAGGTTGCGGGTAGCAGCCCTGCCGGCGTTGATATCGCGACGCAAATAACGGCATCCAGGCTGTGCATCGATGCTTTTATTGGCAGCGATAATTGCCTTGTCGGTGCTGCCGTCGTCGCTTACCAGAATCTCATAACGCATACCCTCACAGGCGTCGGCCAGCCGCTGCAGGTCACGCACCAAGTCCACACACTCATGATTGTATGTGGGGATGAGGATGCTGATGGATAATTCACTGTTCATAATTTAAGCCCCCTCAAACTCCCAGTTGGGAGCCCCCCTCTGACTCCCCCAAGGTGGAGAAAACCGAATCAGAGTGGAGGGTTGTTATTGGCTGAATTTATGTTTTAAGAGATAAGTCACTCTTCATCAATTCCTCGAGGGCATCGTGGTGATGACCGGGGAAGATGATATGATGATTGCCGATGGGACTGGTGAGGAAATAGCTGGTGAGTGAAGGATCGTCGAGACGGATGACCTGCTGTGTGCGACAGAGGTCGGGTTCTGACTGGTTGCGGATGAGATGTCCCTCTGCGATGAAACAACGTGAGAGATCGCCCGCCACCTTGAACAATGTGACCGGTCCTTCCTTCATATATCCACGAATGCCTACACCGATGCCCGACTCGAAATGAGTGTCAAGTTCATATCGCTCGACCATATCGAGGGGTATGGTACAATGAGCAAAAATCATCTCGCCCGTCTCGGGATTGATGCTGGCAGGATTGGCTTGGAAGCCCGAAATGCCCGTCAGCGCGCGACCTATCATCATGGAGAGCATGGCTGGCACGTCGCCCTCGCAGCCAGCCACGAATCCCTCGGCATTCAACTTCGCCAATGCCCAGCAGCCTGTGTTCTTCACGGCGGTGAGCAGGTCGAAGCAACGGAGGGTAAAGCCCTGCAACTGATGACGGGCAATGAGGGATTTGAGGGCGGAATAAATATAAGTGGCACCTTCATACACGGCTGTTCTATCACATCCACCCATTTCCCCTGCATCAAGGAGGGAAGATGATAACGGGGATGATTTACCTGACAAGGCTATCTCATCCAACAACTCCTGCATAGGTATGTCGATGAGACTGATGCCAAGGCGACGCTGTATCTCGGCGGCATCAGCATGGCTTGAGATGAGCCAGTCGGAGGGTTGACCGATGATGCCCAGACGGCAACCACTCAATGATTGCAACGCCTTGCCTACCCGTTCCAAGAGTTGTATGCGACTGGCCACATAGCCAGTGCTGCCGTGGATGATTTCGCCCTGCAGACCTTGTTGGCGCAAGTAGGACAGAATCTCCATCGATGCTGCGAGCGAATTGCTTTTGCCAGATGTGAGCAGCAGGAAAGGACGGTGCGACTGTTTGCGCAACTGCGGCAAGATCCGTTGGAAGACACCTTCTGTGCCACCCGTTCGCACATAGATGAGGTCGGCATCGTGAGCGCCATAATCGGAGAAATCACTGCCCCGGAAGACATACGCTATGCCGAGACTTCCCAAGAACTCCCGTGTCGCATCCGCCACAGCCTTCTCGTCATGCAGGGGCGAAGTCAAGGTATAGACGACAATGCTCATTCTTTCTTCTTGAAATAATCGTTATGCATCTTGATACAGAAGACGATGGCACTACACACCATGGTGACAAGATTGGTGATGAAAAGCGACCAGATAATTTCGGGTTTGTGAAGGATGCCTTGCAACATAAAACAGACGGCACCGATAAACATCATCAGAAATCCGGGCAATGAGATACCGTCGGTATTGCGTGTTCGAATCGTGGTGATGGCTTGTGGCAGATAACCGAGAATGAGACATATACTTGCCATCACGCCGCAAATCTCATAAAATAAGCCTTGTTCCATAATCTTGATTGTTAAGGTGAGTTCAAATAATGACAACGCAAAAATACAAATAATTTAGAATAATACAAGAAAAAATTGTACATAAATCTGATTTTTTAGTTATATTTGCAGCAAAATCGACATACTATGATGATGAAACGCACAGGAAAAGTTCTGCTCATCTACACGGGAGGCACCATCGGCATGGGGCGCAACCCCCAGACAGGAGCCTTGGAGCCCCTGGATTTCGACCATTTAGCAAGCGAGATGTACGAGTTCCGCTACCTGAAGGCCAGTTTCGACACCTATCAGTTTACGCCGCCTATCGACTCATCTGACATTTCTCCCCGACAGTGGGCGCAACTGGTGCGCATCATCGCCGACCGGTATGAGGAATATGACGGTTTCGTCATCCTTCACGGCACCGACACGATGGCTTATACCGCCTCGGCACTGTCGTTCATGCTGGAAAACCTGACCAAGCCTGTGATACTGACAGGTTCGCAGTTGCCCATCGGACAGTTGCGTACCGACGGCAAGGAGAATCTCATCACGAGCATCGAACTGGCAGCCGACGCCCACGACGACGGCACGCCGATGGTACCCGAGGTGTGTATTTATTTCAATGGCAAGTTGATACGCGGCAACCGTTCGACAAAGATTGCCGCCGACGGTTTCAACGCCTTCGACTCGTTCAACTACCCTGTGTTGTGTCATGCCGGTGTGAATTTCGTCTATCACGAACATCACATCTTAAAACCAGACTACACCCAGCCGATGGTGCCTCATACGGCGATGGACCCGCATGTGCTGGTGTTCTCGCTCTTCCCCGGCATCGACGAGAGCGTCTTCCAGCATCGTAATACGGTCGTTTGGCAGTGGCAATGCCCCCCAACAACCGTGGTTGTTGCGATTGTTCAAAGGAGCCTCGGAGCGCGGCATCACCGTGGTGAACATCAGCCAATGCGTAAGCGGTACCGTGGAGATGAGCCGCTACGACACAGGCTATCAACTGCAAAGCACCGGTGTCATCAGCGGTCGCGACAGTACGGTAGAAGCAGCAGTGACCAAACTGATGTATCTGCAAGCCCGCTACACCGACGCCAACACCATCCGCATGATGATGAACCGCAGTCTGGCAGGAGAGGTGACGATATAAGGAGCCCCACCCCAACCCACCCCAGGGGAGGGAATGTTTAGAGCACTAAGACCTAAACAGACAAAAGGCTAATGTCTGAACTCCTGATCTCCTGAAACCCTTTAGATAGAACACTGGACCATAAACCCTAAACCAAATAAAACATTATGAAAGAACTGAAAGGAACAAAGACAGAGAAAAACCTGATGGAAGCATTCGCAGGTGAGAGTATGGCACGTAACAAATACACGTATTGGGCATCGAAGGCCAAGAAAGACGGTTATGTGCAGATCAGCGCCATCTTCGAGGAGACGGCCAACAACGAGAAAGAGCACGCAAAGATGTGGTTCAAATATCTGGAAGGCGGCAAAATAAAAGCCACCACAGAAAACCTGAAAGCCGCAGCCGACGGTGAGAACTTCGAATGGACCGACATGTATGAGCGCATGGCTCGCGAGGCCGAAGAAGAAGGCTTCACCGAGATTGCCGAGAAATTCCGCGGCGTGGGTGCCATCGAGAAACACCATGAGGAGCGCTACCGCAAACTGCTGAAGAACATCGAGGATAAAGTGGTGTTCTCACGCGATGGCGACGCCATCTGGAAGTGCCGCAACTGCGGACATATCGTCATCGGCAAGGAAGCCCCCGAGGTATGCCCCGTTTGCGACCATCCACAGGCTCATTTCGAGTTGCTGTGCGAGAATTTCTAAGACGCCTCACCCCGACCCGTAACCTTCCCAAAGGGCAAGGGGATGTATAACTCAGCGGGACGCAACTATATGGTTGCGTCCCGCTGAGTGATTAAGGGTGGTATCGGACTCGGCTACTTTGTTCTTGGAGATTTAAATCCCCCCGAACAAAGGAACAGAAATAGCTGAAGCTCGTGCAAGTGGGCACAGGGGCACCACCCCTACAGACGACGGGTATTCACTCCCCTCGCCTTTTGGAGAGGGGGCGGGGGGTGAGGGTGTGTTTATCCTCTTGCCATTTGATAGATGGCTTTCATATCGTCGGCATGGAGGGTTTTGAGACATCCGCAGGTAGCGGTGTAGTTGTGGCTGCACTTGCGGGTCATCTCGTCAATCTCTTCGTCGGTAATGTCGCGCCCGATGAGTTCGCGGATATTGACAGGCATGCCTATGGCGTGATAGAAACGTTCCATGGCCTCAATGCCTTTCAATGCCGTTGTCTCGGGGTCGGAAAAATCGTTAGGCACATCCATGACATTGACGGCGAAGCGTACAAAGCGGCTGAGGTTCTCGTGCATGACATAACGCGCCCATGAGGGCCAAATGGCAGCCAGTCCGGCACCGTGGGTCACGTCGAACATACCGCTCAACTCATGCTCCAACATATGCGTTGCCCAATCGTCGTGCACGCCGCAACCGATCAGTCCGTTATGCGCCACACTGCCACCCCACATTATCTGCGCGCGGCTGCGGTAATCCTCGGGATTATTGAGCACATCAAATATCGCTGTTCTCATTCTGCGCATCACACTCTCTGCCAGGTCTGTGGTCAGATCCATGTCATCGTCTTTTGTGAAATAACGCTCCATGGTGTGCATGATCATGTCAGTGACACCCGCAGCCGTCTGATAAGGCGGCAGGGTGAAGGTGCGGCGCGGATTCATGATGGCAAACTTCGGACGCGACA
>CAMJAO010000085.1 GCA_946403615.1 uncultured Prevotellaceae bacterium | reverse complement strand
CATATTTTGCTTCCATTTCTTGGTCGTTTGGAGGATTGGTCGTTTTGTCGTTTGGGGAGTGGGGTAAGGTCTTTAAGGTCCTTAATGTCCTTAACGACCTAAATTTTTATCATCTTAGTCAACGTCCCCACTCACTTGGATTTTTACGCCATTTATTGAGCACTTCGATGGCTTCGGGAGCGATGTATCCTGTTGCGGCGGCTTCTTTCACCACATGGTCGTAATCGGTCAGAGTCACCAACTGCACATCGGCATCGGCGAATGCCTTTTCAGCCACGGGGAATCCGTAGGTATATGAGGCCACCATGCCCACCACTTCGAAACCTTTCTCGCGCAAGGCTTCCACGGCTTTCAGACTGCTGCCGCCTGTGGAGATGAGATCTTCCACCACCACCACTTTAGCACCCTCGGGCAATTCGCCCTCTATCAGGTTGGTCAGTCCGTGGTCTTTGGGTTTGCTGCGCACATACACGAAGGGCAGGTTCAACTCATCGGCCACCAACGCTCCTTGAGCGATGGCACCAGTGGCCACACCCGCCACGGCGTCAGCCTCGGGGAAATGTTCGAGAATGGCACATACCAATCCCAGTTTCACATCATTGCGCAGGTCAGGATAAGAGAGTGCCTTGCGGTTGTCGCAGTAGAAAGGCGATTTCCATCCCGACGCCCATGTGAAAGGGTTCTCGGGCTGCAGTTTGATGGCTTTAATCTTCAAAAGTTTTGATGCGAATGCTTGTTTCTGGTTACTCATAATCGTTCTTTGTTTTTTATCGGATGCAAAGGTATATATTTTTCTTGAATAATGCAAGGTTTGGGAGTTCTGAAGAAGGAGTTGAGGAGTGGGGGAGTGGGGGAGTGAAGGAGTGGAGACAATAGTCCTCCATTAGCGAAGTATTCTCTCACCTCTCACCTCTCACCTCTCACCCCTAACCTCTCACCTCTCATCTCTATTTCGCCATTCCCAGCGAGAGCACGCTTACGCGTATGCCACCTGCCGGTTTCATCACATTGACGCAGGCATGGATGGTAGCGCCCGTGGTCACTATGTCGTCGATGATGAGGATATGTTTGCCACGAATGGCATCGGTGTCGACCAAAGTGAACGCGTTCTCCACGTTCTCTAAACGCTCTTGCTGGCCGAGGTGTGTCTGACTGTCACTGAATTTTTTACGTGTCACCACATGCTTGAGGATTGGCAGTCCCGTCACCTCGCTCACGCCCCGTGCTATCTCCATGCTTTGGTTGTAACCTCGCTCACGCTCGCGTTTTTTTGCCAATGGTACAGGTATGATGGCATCAATACCCTCGAAAAAACCTTGTTGAGCAAATTCTTTCGCTGTGCGCCGCCCCATGATGACACCTATCTCAGGATGGTTGTGGTATTTCAATTGGAAGATGATGCGGCTCACCTCTGAACCTCCCTCGTAGAAGAACAAGGCGGCTGCACGTTCGATAGGGATGCGCCCGTAAAAACGTTTGGCCAACTCATTCTCATATGGCTCGACGGCATAGTTCGTGCGTGGCAGGTGCAGGTCGCATTTGCCGCATATCACCTCTTCGGTGATACTCAACCGCTCGCCGCAGATGACACAGGTGCGGGGTGAGATGAGGTCGAACAGCCGGTGCCAGAAACTAATCGTCGTCGCCATCTTCGAAATCGTGTTCGTCGGCACCGTCGATACACTGACGGATAATATCGAACGTATAACCTTTCGACAGAGCATATTTGATGACCTTCGCGCTGCGCTCATAGTCGCTGTCGGCCTTGGTGGCACGCCATTTGGCTTTCACCAACGGACGCAGAACCTGCAGATATTCCTCATCATCCACCTCGTCGAGCACCTCTTTGACCACCGCCCGGTCTATGTGTTTCAGGAATAGGCCTTGCTCTATCTTGCGCCGTCCCCATTTGCCATATCTGATTTTGTCTTTCACATAGGCACGGCTGTAGCGCTCATCGTCGATATACCGCTCGTCGATGAGATAGGCCATGATACGCGCCTGCACCTCCTCGTCAACGCCCCATTTGCGCAATTTCTCCTCCATCTCGAAAGAGCAATGCTCCGCTTGGGCACACAGGGATGTCAGCCGCATCCGCGCCTCATTCTCAGATATATTGTCTTGCCTCTTCATTTCGTATTTGTTTCACATTTACTTCCTCGCTTTGACGTATCGTTGTTTGCCGAAGGAGTCTTCGATTAATGTCACATCGTTGAACCCCGTCTCACGCATCAGCGACAGGAGCGCCTCGGCATAAAGGGGATTGATTTCAAAATAGAGCGCGCCATCAGGTCGGAGGGCATGGCTGGCATAATGGCTGATAGCGCGGTAGAAGAGCAGCGGGTCATCGTCGCTGACGAACAGTGCCTCAGCGGGCTCATGACCAGTTACGTTGGCGTGCATTGATTCACGTTCGCACTCACATATATATGGAGGGTTGCTCACGATGATGTCCCAGCGGTCATGATCGTCGGGTGGAGTGAGTGCGTCTTGCCGTACCACATCGACCATCACACCGGCACGTCGGGCATTCTCCTCGCAACAGGCAAGTGCAGCTGGTGAGAGGTCCCATGCTGTCACAGCCGCCTCAGCCACCTCATAAGCCAATGTCACGGCAATGCAACCGCTGCCCGTGCCGATGTCGAGGATGTCGGCGCCGCCACAGCCTTCCGCGTCGCGGATAATCTGCTCACACAGTTCGGCAGTCTCGGGGCGAGGTATCAGCACACCCTTGCCTACGGCGAACCGGCGTCCTAAGAAGTCGGCATAACCTAAGACGTATTGCACGGGTTCGGTTTTTTCCAGCCGCTGCATGATTTTCTCCAGTTCACACCTCTCTTCGTCTGACAACTTCGATATGCCATCTGTGTAGATGTTTGCAGTATTCATGTCGAATCTGCTTTCCAAGACCATCCGTACAATAGCTTTGGCCTCGCCCTCGTCGTAGAGCGGGTTCAATCGTCGCCAAAGCGACATCCATGTGTCGGTGCTTTGATATGCCATAAACAGAATTTTGCCACAAAATTATAATAAATCTGTGGCAAAACAATGTTTTTATTAGAAATTACTACTTCTTTCTCAGCATAATGCTTGCCCCAATGATAAGGGCGATGACGATGGCAAGGGAGAAGAGGTATTTAAAAATCTCGTAATGTAGGATTTTCAGGTAGAAGATGCCATAGTTGAACGCAAAGAGAACGAGGCCTCCGGCGCAAGCGATGAGCAAGGCTTGTGCCGTTCCCGGCGGGTTTGTCTTCCATGTCCGTCCACAAATTACCTGTTTGCCTATAATCGCTAACGGAACAATGGCTATCAGGAGGGAGACAATAAGAATAAGCGTTTTCTTTTCGCTTCTCTCCTGCTCCGCATTCTCGATTTTCTGGTTCATTTGATCCACCTTTTCCTGTAAGGCCCGGTATTTCCCGTCCCTGTCATACATGTTGTACATGTCTTCGGGCGATGTCGATACCTGAAGTGTGGATAGAAAAAGCAGAATGGTCAATAATGTTTTCATGAGGAGGATGATACTATTTAACCTCCTCTATCGTCGGTTGCGAGAAAATCAGATACTTCTCCACGTTCAACTTGTCCAGGTCAGCCGGCATTTTGTCATCTTCGCCGACAAGGATGGTCATTGCCTTGGCGTCGGGAGGGCAGAACAGTTGAGGAATGGTACCGTTTGCAAACCTGATGACCCTGATCCAAAGCGCCTGCTCCAGGCTCACGTGCTCCAGTTTAGGATTGTGGCTGAGGTCGATGCTTTCGACGGTCGTGTTGCCTACATGCAGTGCTGTCAGATTGGGGAAATGCTTAAGAAAATTGTAGTCTTCGATAATGTTGAGCCTTCCGCCGTAACTGAGCGACAGAATCGTAGCCTCTGCCGCCTCTGAGTATGTCACGATGTTGTCGCCGTTCTTGTCGCAACTGACAAAGCATTTTGAGAACATATTGTCGTCAGCGATACGGATGAAAACGTCATCATTCCTGGTTTGTGCCGTGGCGCCGACTACACATACCATCGCCAGCAGGGATAATAATACTCTTTTCATGGCTGATTATGTTTTCCGTTGTCTAAATACGTCCGGCTGCTATACATTCTGGACAGCGCCATTCCTTCTTGCCACTGCCGCCGCAGTTGAAACAGGAACTGCTGCTGGAACCTTGGCAACTCTCACACATCACGACACCATCGCCAGAGCACCGCTGGCAGGTGATGCGTCCTCTGCCACTACATGTGGAACAAGTTTCGTCATCGTCGTCTTTGCCCGTGCCATTGCAGGCGCTACACTCGTATGACCCTTCTTTCATGCAAGCAGTACACATTTTATATCCGTCGGTGCAATAATTGCAACCGCGCGAGCCGCTGCCATGGCACACTTGACATGTTTCTGTTATCCGGCCCGTGTTGCCGCAACGGTTACAGGTCTGTGCATTGATGATGGTAATGCCAATCACCATCATAAGCATTGTCAAAAATATTCTTTTCATTGTCTTCTGGTGTTAAAAGGTTAATAAACGCTAGTGTGTGGGATGCATCCCTCCGCAAATATTTCTTCAATTTGCAAATGTAATATAATTTCTTGTTAGTTGGTGATTATTTGTTGTAAAAAATGTTAACATCTTCTTGGATGAATAAAATGGCATGGCCTGTCATATTACATTTATAATTGTTTTCATACCGATATTATCGTCAGTGTGCCGAGAAAATCTTAACTTTGCACACGTATTCATTTCAAACGCCTTCAATTTGTCAATCTGAATAATGGACAAAGACACCAATAAGTACATGCATCGTTGCATTCAGTTAGCATGCTGTGGGATGCTCACCTGCCGCCCTAACCCGATGGTGGGTGCGGTCATCGTTCACGACGGTCGTATCATCGGCGAGGGTTATCACATCCGTGCAGGTGAGGGACATGCCGAGGTCAATGCTTTTGCGTCTGTTCGTCCCGAGGATGAACCGTTGCTGCCTCAATCGACCATGTACGTCAGCCTGGAGCCTTGTGCCCATTACGGTAAGACACCGCCCTGCGCCGAACTCATTATCCGCAAGGGTGTGCACCGTGTGGTGGTGGGATGTGTTGATCCCTTTGCCCGGGTACAGGGCCGTGGCATACAGATGCTTCGCGATGCGGGCGTTGAGGTGACTGTGGGAGTGTTGGAACAAGAGTGCCGCGAACTGAACAGGCGTTTTTTCACCTATCACGAGCATCATCGTCCGTATATCCTGCTGAAGTGGGCGCAGACCGCCGACGGGTTCATCGATGACCATTTCCAGCCTGCGAAGATTTCCACGCCATTCACGCAGATGCTCGTTCACAAACTGCGTGCCGAGAGCGATGCCATCCTAGTGGGGCGTGTCACCGACGAGCGCGAGCATCCGCGTCTCGACGTGCGCCATTGGAGCGGTCCGTCTCCCCGTCGTTATGTGCTTTCTCGCGCCACCACGCTGACCGACCTCATGTCGCAGATGTATGCCGACGGCATTCAGTCGCTCATGGTTGAGGGTGGCGCCATGACTCTACAGAGTTTCTCCGATGCCGGCCTATGGGATGAAATGCGTATCGAAACATCCCCCCTCATTGTCGGCGATGGCACCCGTGCGCCATATCTTCCCGCCAATGCTATGCCGACTGCACGTGAAAAATATGGCGAGAATACAGTGGAATGGTATAAAAACAACCGATAAAGAACATTTTGATTACACATTTTGTGAGATTACTAACGAGAAATCCCCTCGAGTAGATTCTGCCAAGAAATAAAATAAACAAATGAAAAAATACATATTTCATACAGTCGTGGCATTGGTGATGCTGACGCTGGTGGCGCCGACGATGGCGCAAGGCGGCAAAGTGTCGCAAGTGGCAAATGTGTTGGGGCGGCAGACGGTGTCGCTTTGTGGTGAATGGAATTATATCGTCGATGTGCAGGAAGAGGGTTACTACGACTATCGTATGAACCCCATACCATGGGCATTCTTCCACAATGCCAAACCGCAACGGCCCGAGGACCTGATAGAGTATGATTTCGACAAGGCTCCAACGATGCGCATACCGGGCGACTGGAACACGCAAGACGACCGTCTGTTCTTCTACGAGGGAACAGTGTGGTTCAAACGCAGTTTCCAATTTCATCCTTCCGGCAAACGGGCGCTGCTCTACTTCGGTGCCGTCAACTACGAAGCGCGGGTGTGGGTAAACGGCAGAGAGGCGGGTTACCATGTCGGTGGATTCACGCCCTTCAATTTCGACGTGACGGAACTGTTGCATGACGGTGAGAACACAGTCATCGTGAAAGTAGACAACAAACGACATAAAAGCGATGTGCCGACGCAGATTTTCGACTGGTGGAACTACGGTGGCATCACCCGCGACGTGATGTTGGTCGAAGTGGCACCGACATATATTGAGAACTATAAAGTTAGCATCACAGACTATGACTTGAAAAAAGCATCGCTGCGATTCTCTGCACAACTCAACAAACCTGCGGCGGGTAAGCAAATCACCCTTAACATACCCGAACTTAAAATCCGTCAGACGGTCTCCACCAATGCCGACGGTATGGTCGCGGAGATTGACGTCAAAAGCCCCAAACTGAAAAAACTGCAACTGTGGTCGCCAGAGACTCCTAAGCGCTATGATGTGGAATTGATTCTCGACGGAGACACGTTGCGCGATGCCATAGGATTCCGAACCATTGAGACCCGTGGCAAACAAATCCTGCTCAACGGAAAACCGATTTACTTGAAAGGCATCTCTATCCATGAGGAGAAACCCTACGGCGGCGGACGGGCCAACTGTACCGATGATGCGCATACTCTGCTGACGTGGGCGAAAGAGTTGGGTTGCAATTTCGTACGCCTGGCTCACTATCCCCACAATGAGTATGCTGTGCGCGAAGCGGAGCGCATGGGTATTCTCGTATGGTCGGAGATTCCCGTCTATTGGACCATCGACTGGACCAATCCTGACACTTACGCCAATGCTGAACAGCAGTTGACTGACATGATACGCCGCGACCAAAACCGCGCCAACGTCATTATCTGGTCGATAGCCAACGAAACACCGCATTCGGCCGAGCGCGATCGGTTCTTGAGCCGTCTGGCGCAGAAAGCACGCGACCTCGATGACACGCGCCTCATCTCGATGGCCATGGAGGTGACATCTGCCTCCAACTACAAAAACCGCCTGCAGGACAACATGAACCAATGGGTAGATATCATCTCATTCAATCAGTATATCGGCTGGTATCGTGATGTGAACGACGCTCCTAAGATGGAGTGGGAGATACCTTATGACAAACCGGTCATCGTCAGCGAGTTCGGCGGCGGCGCAAAATATGGGATTCATGGTGAAAAGAACCAGCGGTGGACTGAGGAGTTTCAGGAAAACCTCTATCGTGAGAACATCGCCATGCTCGAGAAGATAGACGGGCTCAGCGGCACCACCCCATGGATATTGAAGGATTTCCGTTCGCCTCGCCGCGTCCTCAATGGCATACAGGATTACTACAACCGTAAAGGTCTGGTAAGCGACAGCGGTGAGAAGAAAAAAGCCTTCTTTGTGCTGAAAGAATGGTATGCCGGGAAATGACGGGATAAAAATTCATCGGGATGCCAAGCAAATCTTTCGCTCAGCATCCCGATGAGTCTATAATAGCTGTTTTATTGCACCTTTTTTTATTGAGCCAGTAAGCACCCTTCAATCTGCAAGGGTAAATGATTGGATGAGCCGCCGACCAGCACTTGGAAGGTGCCGGATTCTTGTGCCCACGACTGGGTGGCCTCGTCCCAATAACTGAGGTCTTGGGGGCGAAGGGTGATGGTGACCTCTTTGCGCTCGCCGGCTTTCAATGTCACACGTTGAAAACCTTTCAGTTCTTTCACGTAGTGCGTGATTTGTGATTTCGGACGCGACACATATACCTGTGCCACTTCCTCGGCATCCACGCGCGATTTGTTGGTGAGCGTGAATGTCACGTCGAGCCCCTCTGCTGTGGGCTTGACATGGATGTCGCTGTATTCAAATTGCGCATAAGAGAGTCCATAG
>CAMJAO010000084.1 GCA_946403615.1 uncultured Prevotellaceae bacterium | reverse complement strand
GAGATTTGACGCTTGGAAGGCTGACAAACAGAAAGGTCTGGACAAGATCCGTCAGGAAGAGGCTAAGGCCAAGAAAGAGGCCGCTGCCAAAGAGTTAGAGGCTGAGAAGAAAGTCAACGAGGCTATCGCTCAGAAAGTGGCTGAGAAAAAGGCTGCTGAGGCTGCTGCCAAGGCTGAGGCCGAGGCTCCCGCTGCTGAGGAAGCTCCCGCTGAGGCTTAATCGCCATCTTACAAAAAGAATAAAGGCCGGCATCATTTGCCGGTCTTTTTTTTGTCAATAGGACTCGTCCATACATTTTTCTCTGTCTCTATAGGTACATCTCTGCCCACTTTTTGGCTACGGACCGATACTCATGATGGCGGAGAATGTATTCTATGCTCTCACGTTTCAGCCGTGTCACCTCGTCAGGGTGGGTTACCAGCCGTTCCAGCGCTGCGATAACGCTCTCTTCTGTCGGTTCCACATTCACGATGGGGCGTAGTTTTTGCTCGCCCAGCAGCTCATAGTGCTCCTCTTCGCCGCCGCCCACACACACGATGCCTTTCGACATGGCAAGCAAGGAGTTCATAGATGGGGTGTAACTGTACAATTGGTCGAGTATCACGTCGCTGCCGTTCATCATCTCCTGGTATTGCGCAAATGGTACGGACTCGGCTTTTTCCAATACCACCTCGCCCGGATGTGCTGCCACCACTTTTTCTGCGGCCCGAAGCATGATGTCAGTGCCCTTATAGGTGCTGCGTGCACGGTTGATACCGATAAACAGGCGCAAGGGGTGATGTGCTGGTGCTACCTTGTCGGTCGTTGATTTCACAGTCACGGGGTAGGGCATGAATGCCGTTTTCTCGGGGAAATGCGGTTGATAACATACCCAGTATTCATAAAGTCCGGCCACGATGCCGTCGCAGTCTTCTGCGATATAGCGGTTTAGTCGTTCTTTGTCTGTGCCTGTCCAGTCAGTGCGTTCTCTCATGGCATCAACATCGGTGCGAAGCGTGTCGCCGATATTGAAATCGCTGTAACGCAGTGGTTTACGGCTCACACATTCATTCACCCAATAATAATCCATGCCGAAGGCGCCCATCAGCATTTTTTTGTTATGCCTGCGCAAATACTTGTAAACAGGCAGGATACGGTGGGCTTTAATCTCCAAAAACATCGGATTGATGACTTGCACCACGTCATAGCCGCGCAGCCGGGGCAACAGACGATAGAGACGTGCCATATAGGCGATGCCGCCAACCTTGCCAGGACGGCGCACCAAGTTGATGTCGCGCGGATAGTCCTTCCAAAAATCTCCGTTCGACAGCACGGTCACCTGATGACCAAGTGACTTCAGACCCTCGGCCAGTGTCGCGTGAACATTACTGTATTCGCCTATCAGCAGTATTTTTGACATCAACTATTGGTTTGAGATTTGAGGTTTGAGATTTGAGGTTTTTTACTTGTCACTTCTCCCTTTTCCCTTTCAAAATTCTCATCACGAATTTTCTGCCTGCTGACGTCTTTGTCATTCGGCGAAACCATTTGTATTTCGTGGTGTAGTCGCGGTCGGGTAGGGGAAAAAGTCCGTGTTCATGTAGTACACTTATCCGCTCTTCAAGACATTGTTGGTCGCCGGTCAGCGTCATGATGTTATATACATAATCCATGGTCAACTGGTCGATACGGCGTTGCAAGGCTTCGCGGTCGGCATAGGGCATGCGGTCGGCCTTTTCTTGCAGGTTCAGCAATACAGTGAGCGTATTGTCCAACCGTTTTTTTATCCATTCGGCGTTGCGTTTGTGCATGGTCGAACCCTCACGCTTACGGTAGTAATAGGCTTTCGCATCGGTAAAGAACAGACGCTCCACTCGCAAGAACAACAGTGGCGTGAATTCCTCGTCTTCCATGATGATGCCCTCGCGGAAACGCAGATCTATCAGCAGCGATTTGCGAAACACATACCCTCCGGGACCCACACGAAGATTGTAGTTGCGCATATATTCTGCACCTTCCTGCGGTCCCTCAAAACTGACCGCCACATCATTCTCGGGCCTGTCGGAATAGTGCCATAGCACCATGTCGGGCGATTCCCTGCGGATTAGGTCAATACACTGCGCATATACATCGCTGATAAGCATGTCGTCGCCATCGATAAACTGGATGTAAGTGCCATGACAACAATGGATGCCCATGTTGCGTGCCGTGCTTTGACCGCCGTTCTGTTTGCGAATATAAAGGATGCGGTCTGTATAATCTTGCAATGCTGACATGGGCGATTTGTCTGACCCGTCGTCGACCAGCACAATCTCTCGCTCCACATCACTCAGAGGCAGAGCCATGACGCTGTCCAGACATGCTCGTAGCAATGCGTCAGGCAAGTTATAGGTCGTAATCACAAAACTGATCAACGGTGTCGTCTCAGTTTGTGGCAGCATCTCATCAGTTGGCATAAATGTTTTAGTCCTAAAGTCTTAAGTGAATGCATCTTGCGGCGCATGCGGCGGCTTACTGGCAGATGGCGGATGTCGCGATGGGTCAGGTTGTCCAATTCTGGCAATAGCAGGTTGTCCTTCGTCAGGTCATACACGTCAATCTGAATGTTCAGCACGTGGGCGTAATACTCCGAGGCACGTTCGGTCAATCCCAATTTCTTCAGTTGTGACACATGGGCCTCGAGCAACCAGGTCAGTTCCTCGCCCGTGGCATTTTGTGTGATGCCGTCATGGTTCAGCACATAACAGTAAGCGCCTTCTTCGGTCGTGCCCACCAAATGGGCTTTATCCAAAAGCAACGGCAATGTCTGGACGTCTTCAAATACACGTCCGACGGGGAAACGCACCTTGTCGAACAGTTCACGGCGGAAGATCTTGTTCCACATATAGGCATGGGTATAGGCTTTGCATTCCAGCCAGTAATCACGCATGTCGCGGTATTCATGCACTCCGAAGGTCAACAGCCTCTGATCGGCATCGCCCCAGTGCCACCACACGGGAAACTCCAAAATGTCGAGGTCGGGGTGGGCTCCAAGGCGTGTCATCAGCACGGCAAGTGTATAGTCGGCCAACTGGTCGTCGCTGTCGATAAACGTGATGTATTCGCCATGCGCCGCAGCGATACCTGCATTCCGGGCCGCCGACAGACCGGCATTGCGCTGATGGATGACGTTGATAAACGGGCGTCCCATGGCATAATCATCGCAAATAGCAGGCGAACCGTCGGTTGAACCGTCATCCACCAGAATCAACTCATAGTCATCATAATCCTGCGTCAACACACTTTCGAGACAACGCTCCAGCGTCGCCTCCGCATTATACACAGGTATCACGATACTCAGTTTCATCGATGCAAAAATACATATAAATTGCCAAATACCCTCCACTCTCTGACTATTTTATGAAGAAAAAGACGAAAAGAACAAATTGCCTTGTACTATTTATATCTCCGTATTCTTCACATCTATACCGATTTGTGCAATTAGTACCCTCAAAAAACTTATGTAACTACTCCCTCCCCTCGGGGAGGGAAGGGGTGGGGGCTTTGCGAGTGCTTAAATCTTCCCCTTCCCCACACAATAAACCCGCAAAAATTCCGTTCTTTTCATATAGAATATGAAAAATACGGATCACAAAGAGGAATATTCACATGTTGTCAAATACACTGGCATCTTTGCCGGTGTACAGGTGATTTCTATCCTCGTAGGACTGATACGCAACAAATTGGTGGCACTCATTCTCGGTCCTGCGGGAATGGGTCTCATCACGCTGTTTCAGTCCACGATTCGTATGGTCTCCGAAATCACCGGACTGGGCATCCCTACCAGTGCCGTGCGCGATGTGTCGGCGGCGTATGAGGAAGGCGATGAGCGACGGCTGCACGACAAGGTCCGTGTGATTCGCACTTGGAGCGTCATCGCTGCTGTCTTAGGCATGGTGATTTGCGCCGTGCTCAGTCCATGGCTCAACGCTTGGACCTTCAACTGGGGAAATCACACCTTGCATTTTGTGTTGCTTTCTCCTGTGGTGGCTGTCATGGCACTTGCTGGCGGCGAGATGGCAGTGCTCAAAGCCACACGGCAGTTGCGGGCCCTGGCGCGTGTGTCCATTTACCATGTCATCATGGCATTGATTATCACTGTGCCCATCTATTTCTTCTTCGGTGAGTCGGGTATCGTTCCCTCTATCTTCCTTTTGGCGTTTGTGCAGATGGTGCTCGCCATGATTTTCTCATACCGGAGAATCCCCCTGTCTTTGTCATTTTCGAAAAAGACCATTGGACAAGGTGCTGGCATGATTCGGCTCGGACTTGGACTTGTGGCGGCAGTCTCGTTGGGTTATATCTCAGAGTTCTTTATCAGGTCGTTTCTCAATACTGCAGGCACACTTGAGACCGTAGGACTTTACAATGCCGGCTATATGCTGGCCATCGTCTATTCCAGTCTCGTCTTTGCCGCGATGGAAACGGATTATTTCCCCCGGCTCTCAGCGGTGAAGGAGGCGGGGCCTGACCTCAATCAGGTGGTCAACCGCCAGATAGAGGTGTCTATCCTGCTCATCTCGCCCATGCTGGTGGCGATGATGGTGTTCATGCCGATTATCATTCCCTTGTTATACAGTCCGAAATTCAATGCGGTGATACCGATGGTTCAAATCATCCTGTTGGCGCTTTATTTCAGGGCGGTCAAATTGCCCGTGCAATACATTCCTTTGGCCAGGGGTGACTCCTTCTTCTATTTTATCATGGAGGCGGTTTATGCCATAGGTTTGGTCGTACTGACGATTTTGGGCTTCAATAGATACGGGCTGTGGGGTGCGGGATTGGCCATCACGGTAATGTCTGTCTTCGATTTCATCTTCCTCAATGTCTGTATCGGCATCAAATACAAATACCGCCTTTCTGCCCCGGTTGTCAAGTATGCTGCGGTGCAGATAGGATTGGGCGGACTGACCTATGCCGCCACATTTATCGGCAATTGTTATCTTTATTATGCCGTAGGTGTGGTGCTGGCCGCCATTAGCGCATGGTATTCTGTCAAGGTGCTCAAATCGAAAACTCATCTCTGGGAGGCGCTCAAAGCAAAAATCTGGCGTAAAAAATCATGAAAGTTTCTGTTGTCGTTCCCGTTTATCAGTCTGCCGATACGTTACAGGCATGCATCGACAGCATCTTGGCGCAATCGCTCGACGACCTGCAGTTGGTGCTGGTCGATGACGGCTCTACCGATGCGTCGGGTGCTATTTGCGACCATGCTGCAACGGCCGACCCGCGTGTGTTGGTGATACATCAGCCCAATAAGGGACGCACTGAGGCGCGTGCTGTCGGTGTGAGAAGGGCCGAGGGCGAATGGCTCTGTTTCGTCGATTCCGATGATACCCTGCCGGTCAACAGCCTGAAAGATTTGTATGAGAAAACCGATGCTTCCACCGATATCGTCTTTGGCAACGGGCATTCATTGGCAGGCGAAAACCGCGCAAGCATTCCCATGGATGATTTCCGCCATCTTGCCGTCAGAGGGGTAGGGACTATCGGTGTGCCTTGGGGAAGTATCTACCGGCGCAGTGTGCTCAACGATTATCTCTTTGATTTGCCGCGTGAGATTCTTAACGGCGAGGATTATATCTTTTGGCTCAGACTGGTTTTTTCGACCGGCAAGCCCGTCAATGTGGTCTATAAAACAGTATATAACAAAGGAGAGGAGCATACCAGCAATGTCTTTGTTTGGACGGCTGATTATGCTGCCCGCCTGAATCATTTCCGGTGGACTTCCATTCCCGAAAAAGTGCGTGAGGAGTATCTCGCAGACACTATCGAAGACCGCATGGCCAATCTTTTTGCTGTCGCTGTCTGCTCGTCAAGGAATGATTGGGCCAATAGTCCATTCTATTTGCAACTATGCAAAGATATGGACCGTGCCGGTATCAGCAAGACCATGCGCCAACGCTTATTCCTTGCTATGCCTTCCCGCCATTTGCGGAAGATGATGGCAAAAATATAGGGATAACAAACCTCACCCCGATGCCCCGCAGAGGAAAATGCATTGACAATCAGTGTTTTTCGTTTTGGTAGACCAATTGAAGGTCTGGTGTCGAATAGTATATTATTACCCTGTTTTTATCTCAAATTGCGGTTTGGGTTTAAGTCTTTTCTTTGATAGAATAGCCCTCTTTCTCTAAAAACTTTCTAAATTTTATAGCCATCGTACAACCTTTTGGCATGTTGATACGTTTATAATAGCAGAAAGTAAAAACAAAAAACGTCAAATGACCCGAGAATCATTTACCCAACTCGTCCGCAAAGAGCTCCCCGGCTTGCGCCGTTTCCTATTAGCAGCTTGCAGCGGCAATAGCGATGAGGCTGACGAAGTGGCGCAGGAAGCACTTTTGAAGGCTTATATGGCTTCACGCAATTTCGAGGCTGAAACGGATTTGACATCCGCATCGACCATCGACCTCCGGTTCTCGGCTTGGGTCTACCGCATTGCTTGCAACAGCCTGATAGACCGTCATCGCAAAAAGACTGCGCGAGGCATTACCGTTGACATTGACAAAGCACATGAGATGGTGGCCGTTTCCCGTTCTGACGACTGTTTTGCTTATCAGGAACTATACTCCGCCATCGACGGATTGAACGTCAGCGAGCGTACGGCAGTGCTCCTCTTTTATATGGAGGATCGTCCAATTAAGGAGATATCCGCTATCATGAACGTTGCTGAAGGTACGGTGAAGGCTTATCTTTCACGTGGCCGCGAACATTTGAGAACGAAACTAAGTAAATAAGAAAGATATGAAAGAGCAGGATTTACGAGACATATTTCACGCTTATCGACCAAATGTTGGTGATAACGATGAGTTCATGGACAGGCTGACGGCGCAGATGGATGCCGCAGACGCCCGAAAGCAGCCTCGCATCATTCCATTGTACCGCAGAGCACTTTCCTGGGCTGTTGGCATAGCAGCATGTATAGCCATCTTGGTGGGTAGTGTAGCCCTTCTGCGAAATCTTTCCACAAGCGAAACGAATATTGTCGCAGACTTGGAAGAGCCCGAGGCGGAGCCGCATGACAGCAAACCTGTAGAACAAGAAGTACCGCAGATGCAAGAGAATCCCTTTGTGGCGCAGGTCGTGAAAACAGAAGCGAAAGTACCCAAAAAGAGACATAAAAAACGTCCCGTTATCACTGAAGTGCAAAACACGGTATCGGAGAACAATCTTCCTAGTGCAAAAACAAACGAAGAAACTGTCCGTGTTGCTCAGCCGATAACAGTCTCTGTCCCTGATCCCTTTATTGAATTTGAAGACCAAGCCAGAGACATCCGTTCGCGCGGTGAACGTCTGCACCAAGAAATTGCCATGCTAATGAATAATCAATAAAACAGAACATAAACTATGAAGAAATTACTCATCATCATGCTGTTGGCATTCATTACTGTCGCTGCCAATAGTCAGGAACCCAGCAATCAACTCCGCCAGTTAGAAAACTATTTGCAGGAACAAGGGTTTGTTATCAGTCATACCCAATCAAGCGGCACCGAAAGAGGCGTCACGCACCAATGGCACGCCTTGCTCAACGTATATACTCTCAACCCACAATCGGCCATCGACGAGACGAAGACTGAAGCAGAGAATCAGCAGATGGTTCATCAATACGACAGCATCAACCGGCTGCGTCGTCAGAGCATGGTCAATGCAATTGACTCCATCCGCATCACTTTTGCACGTTTGGGAAAGGATGCTTCAGAGAGTTATCTCTATGAATATCATAAGAATGGTACAGATACGATCAAATATTCTCTGGCATTCAGTCGCGATGACGACACCCTCCACCGCTCTCGTTATGGTAACAGCGTCTATTTCAGAAATGCCAGTGAGGTGGCAAGTTTCGATTATACACGTCGCATTGACAGCGACGGATGGGGCTCTACCGATTGGGGAAACTTCAGCCATTTATACACCATTCCCCATGGCATATCGTGGGATGACATGCGCCCCTTTGACCACGCAACGTTCGAGGAGTTAATAAATCCAGCTTTGAAATCGGTCAAGAAACTGAAGGGCGTGAAGACCTATCC
>CAMJAO010000083.1 GCA_946403615.1 uncultured Prevotellaceae bacterium | reverse complement strand
AAATAATTTATCTGCGTCTCCCCGAAGGGAAAACTGTCTGATTCCAAGCCCGGTGAAGCATATCCGGAAAAAGAGCAAAAGAAAAAACCACGCGCCCTGAAAATAAGGGCGGCGCGGCACCTGTGTCAAATCATTGACGGTTCGTATCTCTACCCGACGCCCAAACCAAAAATGGCGGGCGCCGCTTCTTGTACTACTTCTCTGTCTTGTATGTAATCCTTTCAAAGAACTCTTTCCAACGCGGTCAGAAAAAAAACTCGGAGCATTGAACCCCGAAAAATTTTCCCGAAAGCGGATGCAAAAGTACGGCGAATTTTTCATTCCCGCAAGTTTTTATGCAAAAAAAAACGCTATTTTTTAATTTTTTAGAGATAAATTGACGCAGGTCAAGAGTTGCGAATTATGAATGACGAATTTTGAATGACAAACGGTCGCTAAGTAATGAAAAATGAAGAATTCGATGAGCATTTTTTCTACAACGTATTTCACGAATTTAAAAGATATGATATCCGAAGGAAAATCACGATTACATATACACATAGGACATACATATAGTAAGTCCCTACAAATATTCGCAATCTTCCAGAAACATTGGACTTACCTGATGTATGTCCCTTCAGTTGTTCACTATTATTTTACCACCATGGCGTGAAGGATCCGGACATCGGTGAGAGGGCGGTAGGAGGGGTCGGTGTCGACCCAATCGATGGCTTTGACAATGTCAAGACCCTCGACAACTTCGCCGAAGACTGTGTATTGACCATCGAGATGGGGTGTGCCACCAAAGGTTTTATATGCCTCGCGAACCTCAGGTGTGAGTTTTATCTCGCCATTGGTGTTGCGGTCGAGCGACTCCTGCATACGGTCGAGCATGGGGTCGTCGAAACGCTTGCCATAGACGATGTAGAACTGGCTTGCGGAGGACATCCGCTCGGGATTGACGCTGTCGCCCTCGCGCGCCGCCGCCAAGACGCCACGTTTGTGGAAGAGTTGGGGATATCGGAATTCGGCGGGCAGTTTGTGCAACTCCACCTCAGGGGTTTTATCCCCATCGGGGCGTGTGGAAGGGTCGCCCGTCTGAATCATGAAACCGTAGATGACGCGGTGAAAGAGCAATCCGTCGTAGAAGCCTGCCTCAGTGAGCCGGATGAAATTGTCGCGGTGGGCAGGAGTCTCGTCATATAGTTCAATTAAGATATTGCCCATCGTGGTCTCGATGAGCACCTGACGGCGAGTCTGCTCTTGAGCCGTCGCCGCCAGGGTCAAAGTCATAGTCAGTATGAGTAATATCCGTCGCATATCAATACGCCTCACCTTTGTTGATTTCGTCGAGATCAATTTTGCGGCTGTCGATTTTGCGCCACGCATAGAAGATATACGCCAGCACGAAAGGAATGAGCAGGCTGACGATGGCCATGGTGCGGAGCGTGAATTCGCTGCTGCAAGAATTGGCGATGGTCAACGAACTCTGCAAATCGACATTTGATGGATAGTAAGCAGTATTGTTCCATCCTGCGCAGAGCAAGAGGGCGAGCACAGCAAGCACCACGCCGATGCCTCCGGGCCAGATGCCTTTGATATAAGATTTGCTGACGGCTGTGCGTATGATGGCATAAAGCAGGAGTACCACACCTATGACAAGGACAAGCGCGACATACCACATTTGTAAGAGGTTGTGCAGGTATTTGTTGGGCTCCATGAATATTTCGCCCGTCGCGGGATCGTAAGCGTAACCGTCTTTGAGCAGCACATAAATGAAGAATGCCAAGAAGAGAATGAGGAAGGGCACCGCTGCCCCCACCAAGCGTACCGAGGCGCGGCAACGGATGTTTTCGTCATTGACATTATTAATAATATAAAGGCATCCCAACACCCGTGCGAGGAAGAAGACGGAGAGTCCGAAGACGAGATTCCACGGATTGACGAGCGCGTCGAGCCCGTGCCAATGATTGGCCCATTGGCTGATGACGGGTTGTCCGAAGTCGGTGATGTTGGCCTTATCGATAATGAAATTGCTGCCAGTGAAGAACGTGGCAACCGCACCTCCGAGGAGCAGCGGTCCGAGAATACCGTTGAGCAGCAGGAAGCGCTGGAAGGTTCTCGGTCCGAGCAGATTGCCAAGTTTATTCTGGAACTCATAACTGACAGCCTGCAGAACGAAAGAGAACAGGATGATCATCCATAGCCAATAAGCGCCTCCGAAACTGGTGCTGTAGAATAACGGGAACGAGGCGAAGAAGGCTCCGCCAAAGGTGACCAGCGTGGTGAAAGTAAACTCCCACTTCCGCCCGGTGGAGTTGACCAGCAGCCGCCGTTCCTCGGGTGAACGTCCAAGGCTCGAAAGCATGGAGTTGCCACCCTGCACAAACATCAGGAATACGAGCAATCCCCCGAGCAAAGCGATGAGGAACCACCAATATTGTTGTAAGAATTCGTATGACATAATTTGAATGTTGAATTAAAGCCCCCTCCCCAACCCTCCCCGAGGGGAGGGAGAAGTATGCGGGAAAATTATGAATTATGACTTTTTGTTGAATAACAGGGATAAGATGTCAATTGTGAATTATTCACTTACGGGTTCAGAGTATTTGGGACCTTTCTTGATTTGCTTGCAGAGAATGCTGACTTCCACGGCGAGCATGGTGGTAAACAGTGCCAAGAAGATAAAGAAGGTTAGCATGACCGAGCCTGACTGCAAATCACTGACTGCTACCCATGTGGGCATCATATCCTGAATGGTCCAGGGTTGGCGGCCGAATTCCGCGACGAGCCATCCCGCTTCCGAGGCGATATATGCGCACGGCAAGAGCAGCAATGCGATGCGCTGCAACCATCTCTTAGGCGTGATGTCCTTGCGATAAACAATGAACAGCACCACGAGGAAGAAGAGGATGAAGACCGAGCCCAGCCCGACCATGATACGGAAAGCGTAGAAACAGACAGGCACAGAAGGCACAATCTGGTCGGCATCCTTGATATATCCATATCCGAAATATTGCATATTCGCGTCGATAGATGCTTTACATCCGTCGAGTGCCACTTGCTGTGCAGGCGTGGGAGCACCTTTGGCCTCCTGTTTGATTTTACGGTATTGCGCCAAGGCGGTAATGGCCTGTTGCCCTCGCATGATTTTCTCTTCGAGCGAGGGTTCAACCGTTCCATCTGGCAATGTGTAACCTTTGATGATGTCGTTGATGCCGGGCACAAAACCGTGGAAATCGTGTGTAGCCAAGAACGACAGGACATTGGGCACGGCAATCTTCATAGGAGGTTCTTCACCTGAGGCGTAATCGGGTTGTTTGAAGGGGTTGACCAACGCCATGATAGTGAGTCCCTGGTCAGTGCCGCCATCATAGAGAGCCTCCATGACAGCCAGTTTCATCGGTTGTTTTTGAGCCACCTGATAGGCAGAGTGGTCGCCTGTGATGAAAGCCAGCAAAGAAGCGGCCAATCCTACTGCGGCACCGATTTTGATACTCTCTACCGCCAGTTTTTTCTCTCGTTTTTTCAGCAGATACCAGCAACTGACCGCCACGACAAACACCGCACCTACAATCCACGAAGAGGAGACGGTGTGGCAGAACTTATTAACAGCGAAAGGAGAAAAAGCCACTTCAAAGAAAGAAGTCATCTCGTTGCGCATGGTGTCAGGATTGAACTCGCAACCCACGGGGAATTGCATCCATGAGTTGGCCACGAGAATCCACCATGCCGAGATGGTAGCCCCCAGTCCGGTGAGCCATGTGGCCGCGAGGTGGAAACCGCGTGAAACCTTGTTCCATCCGAAGAACATGACAGCGACGAATGTCGATTCCATAAAGAACGCCAAAATGCCCTCTATGGCCAGCGGTGCACCAAAAATGTCGCCCACAAACCATGAGTAATTGCTCCAGTTTGTGCCGAACTCAAATTCCAGGATGATGCCCGTGGCCACACCCATGGCGAAGTTGATACCAAAGAGTTTCTGCCAGAATTTGGCAGCATCTTTCCAAAACACGTCTTTCGTGCGGTAATAGCGTGTCTCCATGATGCCCATGACGACCGCCAGTCCGAGCGTGAGCGGCACGAATAGCCAGTGATAGATAGCAGTCAGTGCGAATTGCGCTCTCGACCAGTCTATCATCCCGGTGTCGATGTCTAAAAACAGATGATGTAGCATACTATTTAGGTTTGATGATTGTTGAATTAAGTGGAGCCCCCCTCTAACTCCCCCGAGGAGGAGAATGAATACAGTTTGCTAATAGTCGAGCCATTACGTCCCTCGCCTTTGGGATAAGGGTCGGGAGGTATCTTTACTTCTCGCTCATCTTCTGCCATACATATTCAGCCTCTTGGCCTTTTTCGGCATTTTCCTTGATGTGATTGGGGAAGAAGAACAATTTGAGTACAAAAAAGATGATGAACAGTTTGATGAGAATCACTGTCCATAATGTTTTTCCGAGGGTCATGTGGCGGAACCCGTCGTAATAGAGGTCAAAAAACCTTCGCCAAAAACCCTGTTTTTTCATGTCGTGTGGCAGATAGATTACTTTATACCTTTGCAAATATAGCGTTTTTTTCGATTGTTCCAACAATATCAATAGAAAAAAATAAACTTTTTTTGTTCTGCTTTCGTTTTTCATTACCTTTGCAACCTGAACGCCATAGTGCTACAATATTGACAATGACGGTATGAAAGATAATTCAGAAAAAACACGACTAATAGTCATGCTGACCCATCATGACCAGACGGTAGCGGATGCCGACGAGATATTTGAGGCATGCAAAGACACCGCAGCCGAATGTTGGGGATTTAAGGAGCATCCGCTCCCGTTGCCAGCCATGAAGAGCCTATATGCCAAGATGAAGGCTTGCGGCAAGACCACCTTCCTGGAAGTGGTGGCATATAGCGAGGCAGAGGGAATGGCCGGGGCACAGATGGCAGTGGAATGCGGTTGCGACGTGCTGATGGGTACGAAGTTTTCCGACAGTATCAATGACTATTGTCATGCCCACCATCTTCGATACATGCCCTTTGTGGGCGATGTCAAGGATCGGCCTTCAGTGCTTGGCGGAACCATCGAAGGGATAATAACCGAGGCGCAGGAGTATCTGCGCAAAGGAGTTTACGGCATCGACTTGTTGGCCTACCGCTATACCGGCGACTCCAACGCGCTCATCCGCAAGTTTTTGAAAGAAGTGCCCGCCCCAGTATGCATTGCTGGCAGCATAGACCGTACAGAGCGACTGGATGAGGTGTGTCAGACCTCGCCTTGGGCATTCACCATCGGCAGCGCATTTTTCGAGAAGAAGTTCGGCGATACATTTGCCGGGCAAATCGACCGGGTGTGCGAGTATATTGACACGAGAAGAAGTCAAAGAAGTTAAAGAAGTTAGAGAAGTTAAGGAAGTTAAGTAATTACTGTCTCTTAACTCAATTTATTACCAGCAAATAGGCAGAAGCTAGATGTTTCTCAAGAAGTATTATCCGAGTGAATATGCGGAGGACGTGTTCTCCATCGATTACGCAGAATTGTACCGCAGAGGTTGCCGTGCCATCTTGTTTGATATCGACAACACGCTGGTGGCTCATGGCGCCGACTCAACAGAAGAAGTGGACGAACTGTTCCGACACATACACAGCATCGGTCTGAAAACACTGCTGTTGTCAAACAACAACAAGAAGCGGATAGAGCGGTTCAATCAAAACATCCACACCACTTATCTGGAAGAGGCGGGCAAACCTGACCCCGCATGCTACCTGAAAGCAGTGGAGATGCTTGGTGTAACGCGAGAAGAGACAATCGTGGTGGGCGACCAACTCTTTACAGACATCTACGGTGCCAACCGTGCCGGTATCGCCAGCATCTTGGTCAAATACATCGGCTATTATAAAAAAGAATGGAAGGGATATACCCGATATATAGAGAAGATATTGTTGCTGTTAAAAGGCAAGGGACGAGGAACATGGGGAAAGTAACGAACACAAAGAACGGAATAATTCCATCCAACTGATTATCAGGCACATATCTTCACAAATAGACAATCATCTATCGACTACCTCCATCATTTCAATACGACCAAATGGAAAAGAAAAAGAAACTGTTTTGCGAGATCAGTCCTACGACCTACGCCATCTCTTTGCAAAAAGAGATTATCAAGCGGCATATCAAAAATTTCTTGGGCAAAGAGCGGTATGCCAAGGAAAAGCAAGAGGAAAAATTACCCGTGGTAGTATTCAGCCACGGCAACAACATGATCAAACGCGGTCCTGGTATCGATTTGCGTTTGCAAGAAAACAAGGCCGACAACATCCGTCTGGCATGCAGCAAGATGAACGGACTGATTATCCGTCCCGGCGAGACATTCTCGTTTTGGCGGATGGTGGGCAAGACCTCAAAGCGGCACGGCTTCGCCGAGGGACGCGTCATCATCAACGGCCGTCTTGTTTCGGGTGTAGGCGGTGGATTATGTAATTTGGCCAACACCATCAACCTGCTGATACTCCACAGTCCGATGACCATCACCGAGATACATCACCACTCTGACGCCTTGGCACCCGACCCGGGCGGTGTGCGCACCCCTTACAGTGCCGGCACTTCGGTGAATTATAATTTCATCGACTATCGTTTCAGAAACGATACCGACCAACCCGTACAACTGTGTACATGGTGCGACGGCGATGATCTGCATGCCGAACTGCGCACCACCAAGGAGTTTCCGCATACCTATCGCCTCACCGAGGAGGGTCACCATTTCCATCAGGAAGACAATGGCAAATATTATCGCATATCGAAGATTTACCGCGAGACCCTTGATCGCGAGACCGGTGAAGTGGTCAAAAAAGAACTCAATTGGAACAACCATTCCGAAGTGATGTTCGACTACGCACTGATACCTCAGGAGAGCATCAAGTAAGGCATAAGTTTATACGTTACACAGAGAATCAAGAACTTTTTAGCGGACAGCAAGAGAAATAATCATCAAAAGAGGTGGTTTTTTGATGTTTTATTGTTATTTTTGCCCTGTCAGACACAAAAATATTCATTGGCATTTATGAGATACATCAAAAGCATCATATTATTATCTTTGTTGCACCTGATGCTTGCATCGTGGCAATCGCCTGCCACGACGTATGTCTATATCAGTACGGGCAGCAAGGCCTACGCCTATCATCTGTATCTTGACTGCCAACATCTGAAGAAATGCAGGGAGGAAGGGCATGTGAAGAAAATCGCTTTGGAGGAACTCAATAAAAATGACGGAAAGAGTCCCCAAAGAACTCTTTGTAAGACCTGCGAAAAAAGATACCATAAAAACCATTAACAATTACCGATATGGCCAAAAAGAACACACCACAACTGCTTAACTGGCTGAAAAAACCGGATGCAGAACGTAAGACAGTGAAAACCAAAAATAACCTGAGTCCGACCCTGGATTTAGAGCGGCAAATAGGACAGCAGATATACACGGCACTGCAAGGGTCGGTGGTCGAGGAGGTATTGCGCAAGACGAAGACCTCGGGCAGCGACACCTATTGGCGCAGCAGCATGGAAGGGCACAGCCTGAAAGTGCAGGAAGAACTGTTGCCCGACTTCTACCGTTTGTGCCATGAGGTGAAAGAGAAACTGCAATTCGATGAGAAAGTGGATTTCTACGTTACGGGCGACTCTTCTGTCAATGCTTTCTCCGTAGCCGCTGAAGACGAGAACGAGCCGCATATCGTCAACGTCAACTCGGCTTTATTTGACCTGATGACCGAAGATGAGTTGCGCTTTGTCATCGGTCACGAGCTGGGGCATCTCATCAACAAAGACACAGCCCTGATGCGTCTCATCCGTTTTGTGTTTCCACCCCAGGCCGAGACACCCATCTCGTTGCAATATAAAATCCGTCTGCACGAACAATTAGCCGAACTGGTGGCCGACCGCTATGGTTACATCGCCACTGAAAATCTCGATGTGTGTGTGACTGCTTTCTTCAAAATGGCATCGGGACTGGACTTGGCGAAAATGAATGTGAGCATCGATGCTTTGATAGCCGACAACAGTCGCCGCCTGGACTATTTCCTCAAAGACAAGGGCGTGAGTCGCGCTTCCCATCCCGTCAATCCCATCCGCGTGCAGGCGCTCAACCTCTTCGCCAACACCAAGACACAGAAGAAATTGC
>CAMJAO010000082.1 GCA_946403615.1 uncultured Prevotellaceae bacterium | reverse complement strand
AGAATGAAACCCGGTCGGCATCTTTTTCTGTAGGAAACATCTACATTGCAAAAGTTAAAAAACTGATGCCAGGCTTGAATGCCTGTTTTGTGGATGTGGGATTTGAACGCGACGCCTTTCTCCACTATCTTGACTTAGGTAACCAATTTGACTCATACGCTAAATACCTGAAACAGGTACAGAGCGACAGGAAGAAACTTTATCCTATTTCGAAGGCAACGCGCCTACCCGACTTAAAGAAAGACGGCAGTGTGGCAACGACACTGAGTTTGGGTCAGGAGGTGTTGGTGCAGATTGTAAAAGAGCCCATATCGACCAAAGGGCCACGGCTTACGTGTGAATTGAGTTTTGCGGGACGTTACATTGTCCTCATGCCATTCCATGATAAAGTTTCTGTCTCATCTAAAATCAAAAGCGGTGAAGAGCGAGCCCGGCTCAAGCAACTCATCCAGAGCATCCGTCCCAAGAATTTCGGTGTCATTGTACGCACCTCAGCCGAAGGAAAGCGTGTGGCCGAGTTGGACAGTGAGTTGAAAGTATTGCTGAAGCGCTGGGAAGACGCCATCACGAAAGTACAGAAGACGCAAACCCGCCCGCAGTTGGTGTTTGAGGAAACAGGCAGAGCTGTAGCGATGCTTCGCGACCTGTTTAACCCCTCTTACGAAAACATCTACGTGAACGATGAGGCCGTATGCGAGGAAGTGAAACATTATGTGACACTGATAGCCCCGGAAAAGGCCAACATCGTGAAGAAGTACACAGGTAGCGTGCCTATTTTCGACAATTTCAACGTCACGAAACAGTTAAAGTCGAGTTTTGGCAAGACGGTGAATTACAAGCATGGCGCCTATCTGATTATCGAGCATACCGAAGCGCTGCATGTGGTGGATGTGAACAGTGGCAACCGGACACGTTCGGCCAATGGTCAAGAGGCCAATGCGCTGCAAGTGAATCTTGGTGCTGCTGATGAGATAGCACGTCAGCTTCGTCTTCGTGACATGGGTGGTATCATCGTGATTGACTTCATCGACATGAATCTGGCAGAAGACCGGCAGATGTTGTATGAGCGGATGTGCAAGAACATGCAGAAAGACCGCGCCCGCCACAACATTTTACCGTTGAGCAAATTCGGTTTGATGCAGATTACGCGTCAGCGCGTGCGTCCGGCGATGGATGTGATGGTAGAAGAGACCTGTCCGACATGTTTTGGTAAAGGCACGATTCGGTCGAGCATCTTGTTTACCGACCAGTTAGAGAGTAAAATTGATCATTTAGTCAATAAGATTGGTGTCAAGAGTTTCTATTTACACGTACACCCTTACGTAGCCGCCTATATCAATCAGGGCTTTGTGTCGCTGAAGCGTAAATGGCAGTTTAAGTATGGTTTTGGTGTTCATGTGATTCCCTCGCAGAAGATGGCTTTTTTGCAATACGAATTTTACGATTCAAAAAAGCAGTTCATCGACATGAAGGAAGAAATAGAGACGAAGTAAACAACGCTCGGGGGCGCATAGGTTGCGCCCCCGAGTGTTGTTTTGTTTGGTTTAGTATTGCTTCTTTTTCTGTCGCCTTGCCACTCATCCTGTTCATTGCTCGACAAATTATTATTTTAATATTCATGATTTATCCGATAATTATTTGTATATTTGCACCCGAAACCCAAACATGTTAGGATTATGACAGCAGTAGAATTGAATGCGCAGATATGGCGTGACATGGCAGAGATAGCCGATAGCGAGCCACTGATGAAGCAGCTGGCCCAGTACCTGAAGAAGTTGGTAGCAAAAAAAAACGACCCGACGCTGATGACAGATGAGGAGTTCTTCAAACGCGTGGATGAGGCTCGCGAAGAGATTAGGCAGGGAAAGGGAATCAAGATGTTGCCCAATGAGTCGTTGGACGAATTCCTAAAAAGAATAGGCTGATGTACGACATTATCTACTCTCCCAGGGCCACTGAAGACCTGCTGGCCTTGCAGCGCTACGAACCCGCCGCCTATAAGAAGGTTGCGAAATTCATCGAAGAGCTTAAAGTCCACCCCCGTACGGGTACGGGGCACCCCGAGCAGTTGAAAGGTGATCGCTCTGGTCAGTGGAGCCGTACCATAACCAAGAAGCATCGGCTGATTTATGAAATCTTCGAGACTGAGGTGCACGTGGATGTACTCTCGGCCTACGGGCATTACGGCGACAAGTAGCGCTGACGTTTTATCGCGACACGGCATCATCCCTCGCCCGGCTCCGTGCTGTGCGGGGGATGATGCCGTATGAAGAAAGCGTATTTATTTGTACTTTTGCCTCCAAATAAGAAGCAATCTAAATATATCGTACCAAAATGAAAATAAAGTTATTGTTCATCCTCTTTTCTATGCTGAGCTGTGTTGCCATGGCACAGAACAACCCGCCTGTGGTGAAGGACATCCACATCGGCGAGACCAACCTGCCCATCGTGTTCATCAACACCCTGGGACACGAGATAGACAGAGAGGAGCGTGTCTCTGCCTATATGAAAATCGTGAACAACCCCGAAGGGTTGAACTATGACGACACGATAGCGCACCCCGGACAGACGGTAGATGACGAAGGCTATATCGGCATCAAATATCGTGGCAACTCTTCGTTCACATACTCAGCCAAGAAACCGTATTCAATCAAGCTGCTGACAGACAGCTACGAGAACAACGGTGCGAAGCGCAAGGCTTCGCTCCTGGGTATGGGCAACGACAACGACTGGTGCCTTCTGGCGCCCTACAACGACCGTTCGCTGATTCGCAACGCGCTCTCGCTTTCGCTTGCGGAAGGTTATTTTGAGTATGTGCCGAAGACACGCTACTGCGAACTGATCCTTGACGGCATCTATTATGGCGTGCACTGTCTTACGGAACGCGTGCGCACAGGTGCCGGACGCCTGAACATCAAGTCGCCAGGCGATGACGGCGACAAGTTGACGGGTGGTTATATCGTCTGCATCGACCGCAACGACGAGGAGCTGACACATGCCAGTAAGTATCACCCCACGAACACGGCTGGCGAGGTGTTCACCGACAAAACCATCTGGATGCAATATACCGACCCGTCTTGGGATGAGATAACGGAGGCGCAGCGAGCATACATCGACAGCCGTTTCGACGCTTTTGAGGATGCGCTGGCTTCCGACGACTTCATGGATGCAGACAAGGGCTACAGGCAGCATATCGACGTCACCTCGTTTATCGACTATGAACTATCCACAGAGATAGCCAACAACATCGACGGCTACCGTCTGAGCACCTATCTCTACAAGCATCGTGACAGTGTGGATCCCCGATTCAAGATGACGATTTGGGATATGGACCTGGCCTGGGGGCTGCCCGACTTCGAGAACATCCATACCGGATACATGACCGACATCTGGACATACAAAAACAACGATGCCGGCTTGGGCACGAAGATGCCGTTCTGGTTTGACCGCCTCATGCAAGACCCCTCGTATGTAGCAGAGCTGAAAGCCCGATATGCGACCTACCGCCAGGGGAAATATGCCGACGTGCCTGCCGCTGTCGATTCGCTTGCCACCCTGCTTACGGCATACGGCGCTGCCGACCGCGACCATGAAGCATGGCCCCGCTGGGGCGAGGTCCTCTATCAGAACTATTATCTGGATGCCACGACGTATGCTGAGGAGGTGGCTTATGTGAAGAACTTCGCCGCCGCCCGTATCGCATGGCTTGACGAGCAGCTGGGATATGTTCCGGCCACAATCACTTCACCACGGCATCGGGAGCCGAGGCTGCAGGCCATCTATTCTGCCGATGGTGTCAGGCGGGGGGCATTGCAACCGGGTCTGAACATTGTCCGCTTCAGCGATGCTACTGTCAGGAAAATATGGCAGAAGTGACATGACACACGCCGCACGACAATCGCGATGAATGGTGCATGCCTCAAGCACGAAACCGCGAAGAACACTAAACACTAAACAAGAAGAATCCTCAACACGAAACCGTGAAGAGCACTCAACCCTAAACCCTAAACACTAAACCCTCAACAAAAAATCCTAAACGATTTTGAATCGGATGCGGAAGGTGTGCTCCATCTCATCCCAGTTGGTGCCGAGCATTTCGAAACGTCCGATTTGTGAAGTGGAACGAACGTGCTTTCCGATACAGGGGCAGACATCATAATCGCCGATGCGCACCAGACGGATGGTGTCGCTGGCATCATCGGGCAACCTCTCCAATGACAGACGAGCTTCGGGAGAATCGGGCTCAGCCTCCATGATGATACCCTCCAGTTCTGCCCGCGACACAAATTGGAAGGTGACGGGCATGTCCTGTTGGATGAGTTCATTCATCTCGCGCTCTATCTCCTTTTCCGCTTTTCTGTCAGGTTTTTGCGGCAGGACATAGGTGATTTTGCTCTTTTTGCGTTCGATGTGCGCATTGCGCGAGCGTTCACAACCGTATTTTCTCACCATCAGTTGATTGAGCAGATGTTCGGCAGTGTGTGCGGGAGGAAATTCCTCTTTGTTGTGTTCATTGAGTATATAATCAGCCATGGAGGGATGAGTATTGAGGGTTAAACCATTACAATTTCAGTTTGAGGACCACGCCCCCGAGTGCTGGCACCATGAGATGAACAGGTGCCGAGGCCGAGAGTGCTCCGGTCGTTTTCTCGCCCGTCAGCAAGTCGGTAGCAGAGAAAGACCGCTCCGGCAATTGGAGGTAGTCAAAGGCGTGCGACGGGATATTGACATCGACATCGGCCGCCTTGTCATCAAAATTGGCAACGACCAACATCACCTCCGTGCCCGCTTTGCGCAGGAACGCGAACTGGCGGTCGGCGAGTTGAGGATTGACATACATGAGGTCGAAAGAGACGCCCTCGCGGAACGCATTCTCATCATTTGCCATACGCATGATTTTTTGGTAAGTGTCGCACAACTGCCGTTCCTCTTTTTTCAATCGGCGGCGGTCGTAATACCCCCTGCGCAGCGTATCCACCGTCCAATAGTCGAAGATGGTGGTGCGCCCGTCGCGGCCACTGAAACCTTCGGCATCCATCCCCTGTTCGCCGAACTCCTGTCCGGCGTAAACCATCAAGGGGTTGTTCATCAGCAATGCGCTGACGATGAGTCCGGGAATGCCCTTCTGAGCATTTCCTGCGAAGAAATCAGATGCGATGCGCTGCTCGTCATGATTCTCAAGGAAATAGAGCATGTGGTCGCGTATGTCGTCGGTCTTTTGCCATTGAGCTGTGATGTCAGCTGCCCGGCGATGCCCGCAGATGACATCACGGATACAGTCGTACATACCCACCTTATCATAAAGGTAGTCGAATCCGGCAGCGATATAATTGCGGTATTGCGACGGGTCATAGACCTCGCCGATGAAGATTTTATCGTGATAAATGTATTTCACCTTATCGGTGGCCCAATGCCAGAAAGCGGAGGGCACCATCTCGGCCATGTCGCAACGGAAGCCGTCCACGCCCTTCTGCGCCCAGAAGAGAAGGATATCGGTCATCTTGCTCCATGTGTCGGGAATGGGGTTGAAATGCTCCGAGCGTCCCCCGGCATCGCAGTAGTCAATGCCATAATTGAGTTTCACCGTCTCATACCAGTCGTTCTTTCCGGGTTTGCATGAGAATTGGTCGTTGCCCGTGGCTTTCGCGGGGTGTTCGGTATAGGGGGCAGGGGGCAAGGAGCTGGGGGCTGTTTCGGGGGCAGGGGGCAAGGGGCAGGGGGCAGGAGAAATGTCGGAGAGGTCGAGGGGTTGTCCCCAGCAATAATAGAAGTTATTGCGTGTAGAGAAGTGCATGTTGGTGTCATCATTCTCCCCGAGGTCTTTCACCCCTTCTGGCTTACATATAGAATGATACTGCCGTGCCACATGATTGGGTACGAAGTCGACAATCACCTTCATGCCAGCCCTATGGGTGCGCTCGATGAGCGCCTCTAACTCCGCCATTCGGTTATTGACATCCACTGCCAGGTCGGGATCGACATCGTAGTAGTCAGTGATAGCGTAAGGCGACCCTGCCCTACCCTTCACCACGTCGGGATGCTGCGCTGGTATGCCGTAGGCCGAATAATCGGTCTGCGAGGCATGACGGATGACACCCGTGAACCAAACATGGGTGACACCCATCTCACGGATGCGGCGGAGCGTGGCATCATCTATGTCGTTGAACTTACCCGACCCGTTATCTTCAATAGAGCCATAAGGTTTACACGCCTTTCCCTTATTACTGAAAAGGCGTGTAAACATCTGATAGACGATTAACTTTGAACTTTGAACCATCAAACTTTATACTATGCTGTGAGCACAAACATTGCGATCGATGCGTGCAATCATGCCCTGAAGTGCCTTGCCAGGACCACACTCGGTGAAGTCGTCAGCACCGTCGGCAATCATATTCTGCACGCACTGAGTCCAGCGCACCGACGAAGTGAGTTGAGCGATGAGGTTCGCTTTGATCTCAGCAGGATCGGTATGAGGTTTGCCATCCACATTCTGATAGACAGGGCATTTGGGAGCCTTGATGTCCGTCTTCTCGATGGCAGCCTGCAACTCGTCTTTCGCGGGTTGCATGAGCGGAGAGTGGAAAGCGCCACCCACTTTCAAGGGCAGAGCGCGTTTGGCACCAGCGGCCTTGATCTTCTCGCAAGCCTCGTTGATAGCCTCCACATTGCCGGAGATCACGAGCTGACCCGGACAGTTGTAGTTGGCGGGCACCACGACATATCCCTCGCGGTTTACCTCGGCACAAATCTCCTCGATTTTATCGTCAGCCAGACCGACGATGGCAGCCATCGTAGAGGGAGCAGCCTCGCAAGCCTTCTGCATGGCCATGGCACGAGCATAGACCAGGCGCAGACCGTCTTCGAAACTCAGAGCGCCGGCGGCGACGAGGGCGGAGAACTCGCCGAGCGAGTGTCCGGCCGTCATGGCGGGTTGGAAATCGTCGCCCATGCACAGAGCGCTGATGACGCTGTGGAGGAACACGGCGGGTTGAGTCACCTTTGTCTGACGGAGGTCCTCGTCGGTGCCCTCGAACATAATATCTGTAATTCTGTAACCGAGAATGTCATTAGCTTTCTCAAACAGTTCTTTTGCCAGTGGGTTGTTGTCATAGAGATCCTTGCCCATACCCACAAACTGAGCCCCCTGACCGGGGAAAACAAATGCTTTCATTTTACCTTAATTATTAGTATATAAATAAATCGGGTGCAAAGGTACGATTAAGCGAGCGAAAAAGCAAATTTATTTGCATTTTTCCGAGTGTGAGTACCTTCGGGCGTAGCCCCCCTCCTTATTCCTCAGCGTAATTAGACCTCACCATGTGGGCATTGACCTTATAGGTCTTGCCTTTTGAGTTGCGGAACGTGCCTTTGATGGTTGTATTGGTGCGTATGATGGTGAATGTGCCGGTATGTTTGCCATTGATATACTCGTGATAGACATCGTATTCACCTTTCGACTTTTGATAGACCAGCTCGATGGGTTCACCGTTGTTCACCTTGATGGTCTTGTACTGGTAATAGAACTCCAAACCGTTGCCCATGTGCAAGTTCATGAACGTAAACTCCACGGGATACTGTCCGATGGTGCCTTCATACTCGATGACTCCCCCTTGCGTACGTTGGACATCGTTGACACCCGGATTTCCTTCATTACGTGCGTTGGCAGCGCCAGCCGCCAGCATGGTGAAAAACGCGGCGAATAAAAAGATATATTTTCTCATAGTATTAATGATTTGTTTTTGCCATAATCGTTTCATTTCGTTGCAAAGATAAAGGATTTGTATGAAAACGGCAAGGAAAAAGAGAGAAAAAAAAATCAACGACCAGATAACTTTTTCAGTTGAGGTCATCATCAAAAACAATTGTATTAAAAATAAATTGGAAAAGTGTAAGAATATCTAATTACTTGCATTGGAAAAGTGTAAAAAAGTGTAATTATTTGTATTGGAAAAGTGTAAGAATATCTAATTATTTTCATTGGAAAAGTGTATTTTATTTGATATTTGTGCTTGTATTTAAGTAAAATATTGTATCTTTGCACGCACAAAGACAAGTTGATATGGTAAAACGCAAAGCTGACGAGCTAATACGTAACTTTCTACTTAACGACAAGCGTTCTCTGTTGGTAACAGGAGCCAGACAAGTTGGCAAGACCTTTTCCATCAGGAAGGTCGGTAAGGA
>CAMJAO010000081.1 GCA_946403615.1 uncultured Prevotellaceae bacterium | reverse complement strand
CATTGACGGCAACTATTCGGCTCTGACCTCCGCAGAAATCCTCGGAGCAGTATCATATTCAGGTAAGACTTATCAAGTGACTGCTATTGCCTCTCAAGCGTTCAAAGACTGCACCAGTCTGAACTTAGTGACCATCCCCTCGAGCATGAAGAGTATCGGATCTGCCGCATTCCAGGGTTGCACGGGTCTTTCGTACATCTGCCTGCCAGAAGGTGTGACAAGCATTGGTGAATACGCGTTCGACGGTTGCATCTTTATGGGTTGGGTTGCGCTGCCCTCGACACTGACAACCATTGGCAGCGGCGCTTTTAGAGATTGTGCTTCTTGGATGCATGTATTCATTCATAACGAAATTCCCCCGACCATAGATTCATCTGTGTTCACTAACGGAATATCGATTTTAGATGTGAAGGATGATTGTGTCAGCGCTTATCAGAATGCGGCAGAATGGCAAAATGCCGGGCAGATTAAGGAAATGACATGTATCTATGGCATCAAATATGAGTTACATGACGACATGACTGCCACAGCCGTGGGATGGTACGGTAACGACCAATGGCTCGATTGCTCGAAACCAATCATTTACATGGACGGCTATTTACCCTCGAGAGAATACATGGTAACAGATTTTGAGCCATGGGCATTAGTCAGTTCCTTCTTAAAATCCGCAGTACTTCCAGAAAACCTGACCTCTATACCGGAAGGTGTGTTCGCATACTGCTATTCTCTATCCGAAGTCTTCATCCCGGGCAGTGTAACCTCGATAGGCATGTTAGCATTCTATTACTCATCTCTGACTTCCATCGTAAGTTATATGGAGAATCCGCCAAGCATTAGCGAAGATGTGTTTTCCTGTTATGACACGGCCACGCTATATGTGCCCGCAGGCAGCGTCGAGACATACCAAAACGCCCCGGTATGGAAGAAGTTCAATATCCTCCCGATCTTAGACGGTGACGTGGATGGTGACGGCGTGGTAGATGTGGCAGACTTCACGGTGTTGGCCAATTACTTGCTGGGCAAGAGTCCAGCCAACTTCCATTCATGGGCGGCTGACGTGGCAGGCAGCGCAACGGGCGGCCCCGACGGAGAAATCGACATCGCCGACTTGACCGGTTTAGCCAACATCATTCTGCATGGCAATAGCGGAGCCGGCGCGCCAAAAAAATAAGCCGACAGCTAAAAAGCAGGTGATGAAACAGTCTCACCTCTTCCCCGGCCAAGGGGGCATCATAAAAAAGGAATTGAAACGGCGATTTCAATTCCTTTTTTAATGGCGTCAGCTAAATATCATCAATTCATACAAAGGAATTGCGGGGAATCACAAATCAACCTGAACCGAACAAGAAGATTGCAAATTCCCCGAACAGGACGCGTCTTATCACAAACAATAGGTACTTTACAATGAAGAAAACTAAATTCTTACTTTAACTGACTAAAAATTCCCGATTTTTGTATAAATTTGCACCCAAATTAAGAATTGATGGACAAATACTTGATAATGGCTCCGAAAAGCAGAGGGGCTTTCGCAGAAAGGTTGGCCGAACTATATCTAAGCGTTGGCAACTATTTGGACGCTGAGAAATTAGAGGGCCGACAATTGCAGTTTTGCAAAATCTTCCTGAGCGACGCGCAAAACCAATACCAACAACTGGTTGAGTCGGAACTCTTCCAAGAACTGATTTCCCCGGCTTTCTCGTCGGTGGTGGAACAGGCTCCGCTCGACAACTCAAAAGTGACCCTGATGCTGAAAACGAGCGACGAAAAGGCCACGTATCACTTCCAAAGCATCCGGCTGACGGAAGAAGAGACACGCGGCAACAACTCGTACCTGCAGACGATGATGCTGTTTGAGAAATACCTGCACTGGATGGACGAGCACGGACTGCGCCTTGACACCCACTGCGTGCGCACATGGATTTACGTGGCCGACATCGACGTCAACTATCAAGGTGCGGTGAAGGCGCGCAATGACATTTTCCGCCGCTACGGACTGACCATCGACACCCATTTCATCGCCAGCACCGGCATCGGAGGATACTCGCAGACGCGCAGCGCTTCTGTGGCGATGGACTTCCTCACCTATCCCAATATCCAAGAGAGCGACAAGACCTACCTCAATGCGCTCGACCATCTGAATCATACGCACGAATACGGTGTGGCATTCGAACGCGGTACCCGGCTGACGCTCGGCGACAAACAGATTTACTACATCTCGGGCACCGCCAGCATTGACAAACACGGTCATGTGATCTACATCGGCGACATCCGCCGACAGACAGCCCGGTTGCTGGAGAACATCGGCGCACTGCTCAAAGACGGCGGCGCCACGATGAATGACATACAATATTTCGTCATCTACCTGCGCGACGGTTCTGACGGCCAGGTGGTAGAAGAGTTCATGCAGAAAGCCTTCCCCGACATTCCCCGTGTGTTGGTACACGCCAAAGTGTGCCGCCCCGAATGGCTGGTAGAGATGGAATGTATCGCTATTCAAGGAAGTTAAAGAAGTTAAGGAAGTTAAAGACGATAGTCTTTGACTTATAAGGACATAAGATTTTAAGGTCTTTAGGGTCGTGAAGGACCTTAAAGACCTTAAAATATGCGCTCTCTCACCTCACTTTCGTCTGCACGCGTTCGTCGCTGAAGATTTCGGAAGCGGCGGAGCTGGAGGAGAAATCGACTTTTGTCTTGGTAAAATCAGGGGTGTTGAAAGAATAGACCGTCTTGCCGTAATAAACGAGGGGATTTTGCTGGGGCAAGAGGAAAGGCTTCGAGAAATGGCCTTTGTCATCGACCGAAGCCAGATAGAGTTGGGTGTAAAGACCATTTTCACGACGCGAGGTGAAAACAATCCAATGACTGTTCACGTTCCAGTTGTGATAAGATTCGGCATCAGGGCTGTTGATCTCATCAATGGAGCGCGCCTCGCCCGTCTGCAAATCGAGGAGCCATTGGTCGGCCTCTTTGTGCCAAATGGAGAAATAGCCATAATCAGACAAGGTGAAAAGGATATATTTCCCGTCGTAGGAGGGCCGGGGCCATGTGAGGCTCTTGCCTAATTTCACAGCATTGAAGATGGTATCAACCTGGGAACCGTATTTTCCAGTCTCCGGGTCAAAACTGATTTTGCAGAGATTGTACTGCTCATCTTTGTAGTGAGCGGGATATTCCTGTTGCCGGCAGGTCATGTAATAAAGTGTTTTGCCGTCGGGCGAGAATACGGGCGAATTTTCTGACCAGTCGGGCGTGGAGAGCAGCGAATCAGTAATCATCTCGTGCGTATCGGGCTGATAGACAAAAACATCTGACGAGAGGTCGAACACCTCGATACGTTTGTTATCCACGCCATGGAAAATCTGCCGTGTCTGATTGGTCGAGAAAGCACAATATTTGCCTGAGGGATGCCAATAAGGATAGACCATCGACCCGCCGAGCAAGTCGTTCTTCGCCTGCAACCACTCGCGTTTGCCATCCTGCTGAATCATCGTGGCACCATGGTCGCCGCGAACGTGGAAGACAAACCGTTCAGGATTGGTCTGGTTAGACATGTGGCAATTGACACACTGGCCCGGAATTCGGCTGTTGTCAATAATCTCATACTCGTCGAAGGAAGAAAGGTCGCGCTGATAAATCCCCATGTGGCTGAACACCTCATACCCCGGTGCGATGCGGCGGTAGGTCACTCCCCATTCATCTAGGGCGTAAGGGCTGACATGGATGGTGAAGTCTTTGTATTGTTTCCACTGTCCGTCATTTTTCGCACATACGGTCACGATGAGGTCTTTGCCCTGATTTTGCTCTAACAGGTCATGCCAGTCGGAGATGTCGAAATCAGCGAAATCGCCATTGGCGTTTATCTCACCGCCAGCCTGTCCGCGGACCGTCACATCCATGCGTTCGCAGTCGCCCAGCATATTGAAATTGAGGGGAGCGATACCCACGGGTACGGTCACATCAACATAATCGGGGTAGATATGCGGCAGTTCCGCCACGACCTGCGGGTTGTCGGGCCGGTCAGTGCAGGCGGCTAGGAGGAACAGGGCGAGAAGTGTATATAGAATCTGTTTCATCGTTGAATGGAAGTGAAGTAGTAATACCAATAAGTGTCGCCGAAATTTTGTGCCAGCCCCTCCGGATCCATGGAAGGTGATGTGAAGTACGAATAGAACTGATAGAAACGCTGAGCAATGGCCGGACTGACCTGAGGAGGCAACTGACCGTTATTCTCGCGGTTGAAACTCCCCCAAAGGGCCAAGGCCTCTTGGAAATGACGCGGAATGGCCTGATAACCTACTTTCTCGCCCCACCCTACATAGTTGGCAAAGCTTTCGAGATCGCCCGTCAGCAAATAGTCGGCCATCAGATAATCATAGGCCAGGCGGTTGGTGGTGTTGCTGAAAAAGAGGCGTTGAAGCATCTCTGGGGTTATCTGGTCACCGAAGAAGAAGTCTTCATCGAAGGCCATTTTCCTGAGGCGGCCGTATTCGGGATGTTCGTTTATCGCCTTCTCATTGCCCAAGAGCGGCAGTGTCTCTTCGGCCCAATCGCTATAGAAGAGGGTTTTCTGCAGAGCCGTGAGATATTTGCGGGCCACATCGTAGTTGCCGACGATGAGGTTGGTTTGCGCCAACCGTTTGTAGCACCGGGCACTTTTCTGGTAGTCAAGAATCGCCTCCTGCGCCTCGAATACCGACCGCTGGGCGAAATTGACCATTCCTAACTGATAGAGAGCCTCGGCTGTGGGAATGGGACTGGTGGCATCGCGCTCGACATCGGGCAAAAGGCCCAAGTTGCCGTTCTGGTGATATTCGAACATATGGTCGCCAAGCAAGCCGCGCATGGCCAAAGCAAGATTTTGCACCGTAACACCGATCTGGTTGTTGGGTTTGTCGGTATTGATGGCGTCAATAATGCGGTTCCATTGCTGGTGGCTGGCCATGAAGTCGTATTGCATCACCTTTTCCGCTTTGAAATTGCTGTTCTTCCAGACAAGATAGCCCATGCCAACAGCCACAAGCACAAAGGAGATGAGAGTTAACCGATGAGAAGTTTGAGGTTTTTTAAAGGCACGGGCAATGAGTGCGAGGACGAAAACAGACAGCACGGCTACCCATAGCAGAACGGGAACTACCGTGGGATAGCGATGATAATGTATGCCGGTCCACAGGTTGCCCGACGGTACTGTGAGGCAAGATGACAGGATGAAGGGCATGGCGGCCAAAAGGACGAACAATCCATAGAACCATATCGTGCGTTTGGGGCGCAGCGCCTGGAGGAGTAAGAACAGCAGGCTGACAGGACCAGCCACCCAATAAAGCAGAGGTACGGCGACAATGAGCAGAATGCGCCTCGTCCAACCGCATGACTCCTTTTCTTTCGCTCGAGACATATCGAACGCCCAGGAAGCGAGAAGTGTGAGCAAGACCGCCCAGACACCACCCAGCAGAGAATTCTCGTCGAGCAGAAATAGCCAGAGCAGGAACGAAGGCACAAAACTCAGTCCATATAAACTTTGAGATTTGAGGTTTGAGGTTTGAGGTTTGAGATCTGACGCAGAGGCATAAACGAACAGCCGGAGCGTCAGGAGTTGCACCGCCGTGAGCAGCGCCGCAATGATCAGCGCACCCACCCAGGCATAGATAAAAAACTGCGTGCAGAAACGTCCCAACAGGTCGGATATACCGCCCGGCAGTTTAACAATATCCCACACATAATCGCAGTCGAAGAGGAATAATTGATACTGCTCCTGATAATGCAGATGATGCGGATAGGCCAATCCGAAAAAGAGGAGGACTGCCAATCCGAAAAGGAGAGTGCAAATGGGACGAAGGAGTTTCAAAATCAGAAAATTATAAAATTAGAAATTAAAATCATTCAAACACGCGACTGAACTCTTCGACGCTGATGGTGACCGGCTCGACCATAAACTCGGGACGGTTATAACTCTTCAGAAGGAAAGTGTTATATTCAGGATCTTCTTGTGGCATCAGGAAAGCCTTACTTACTTTTCCATTGTTGAAATAAGCGAAAAAAATACGGCTGTAATTATCATCGATACGACGACTGGCAACCATGATCCAATGTCCGTTGCTCGACCATGAGGGATAGCTATCGGAATAACCATCACTGTTGAGGAGAGTAAGATCAATGGGCGAAGAGGTTTCCTGAGTGAGGGCTGTGCCCGTGTACTGATCCATCGGGATACAGACAATGTCAGCATCACGGTGTCTGCTATGGAAACAGCCATACTGCCCAAGGGCAAACAGCAGATAGCGGCCATCGGGGCTGATACGTGGCAAGGTGACACTCTTGTCAGCCGAGGCAGCATCATAGACAAGTTCCTCATCGCCAAAGTTATGCGTTGGCAGATCGAACGAACGGCGATAGAGGTTGTATTGTATTTTCTGGTAATAGGTGTTGATCCCGTTTACCTTGTCCTCGACTTGCATTTCTTCAGGCAGTGGAGCCGACTTGCAATAATAGAGGTATTTTCCGTCGGGCGACCAGGTGGGATACACCTCCAAAAGCGTGGAATCATTGCTGACAACAGTCACCGAGTCGGTCGTCACATCATAGAGAATCAGGTCGCTGGCCGTATCGAACACCTCAATCTTATTGGGATTGTTCGTATGGAACGACTGGCGAGTCAAATTGGTGGAGAAGGCAATGAGTTTGGCATTAGGATGCCAAGCAGGATAGACGCCCCCTGAAATGGTATAGTCGCGTTTCATGTTGACCTTCGACACCTTGCCGTCGTTCACAATCACAGTACCGCCATTAGAGCGACGCACATGAAAGAGCATGTTGTCGGTCTTGTAGTTCTGATAACTATGACAGTTGATACACTGCCCGTTTTCCATGTCGTTACAGGTAATCTCGTTGTTGAAGATCTGTGTCTCCTCAAACGTGGTGAGGTTGCGTTGGGCTATCTCCATGAAGTCCCATGCGACATACGACGGTTCGATGAGACGATACGACACATATTCATCGATGGGCTCTTCGGCCACATGTATCTCAAACGGGGTGAATGCCAACCATTCGTCCTCTTTCTGTCCCCAGACCTCCACCTTGATGCTCTTGCCCTTCGAAGCGTTGAGCATATCGTGCCACTCATCTTCAGGTATCTGCACTTTCACGCCATGGCCGTAGGTCTGCTGTTGACCGTCGGGCGTGGTAATGCGAGTCACACAAGCATCGTATTCGCAAGCCGGCAACATAAAGTTGAGCGGCGCGATATTATAAGGCACGGTGACGTCGCAATAATCGGGGAAGATGTCGGGCAAACATTTAGCCTCTTTGCTTGCGGCGGGCACATCGGGATGATTCGCACACGACGACACAAGCAGCAAACTTCCAATCAGACAAAAGCCATATAGGAGATATCTTTTCATTGTTTTCTTACGATTGAGCTTCGTTAGTTTTCCTTCCAAATACATCGATATATTGTCTTCCGAAGATGTTGTAATACCAATAGGTATCTCCCCATTCTTCGCGCATTTCCTCAGCGACCTGTCCGATTGTAAGGCCTGGTTTCATCCGTTTTTCCATGGCGTCCCAAAACCGTTTATACCGTTCGTAAACACCCTCTTCGACGGGAATCATCATGCGCTTTTCTTCGGGATGCTTATCCACAAATAAGATGTACGCCTCCTGCGCATGAACCGGAAAATCTTCGCCCTCGTGCAACTTCAGATAATTGCGCAATGCCGGCCAGAAGCGACTGGGGTCGCAACTTAACATGGCATAGAACAACGCCTGTTCAGAAGCCACCTTACTTTGGGTATCACTCCAGAAACTGATACTGTTGACAATATAACTGTCGCTGTTCTCAACACCCGTGAGTTCATCAGGGAAGGCATGTTGCAGTTCTTTTACCTTTTCCGAGACCGCAGCCGGCTGCCAATCACCGTAAAACGGGTGATAATGCAGCAGGGAGGTATAGCGTTCCACCAGTTCTTTATCACCTTTAGCCAGCGCACAGCGGGAAAGAGTCTTCAAGTAGAACGGCGAGAAACCATACTGTATGGCCTCTTCGAAATTCAGACGGACGGCTTCATTCACCATGCCGTAATTGTAATAGACCAGCGGCGCGGCGATGCTCAAAAGGGAGACGTGGAGCGAATCAGGATTATTGGGAGGGAAATTGATGTCGCCCGTCTTGAACGAGCGGTCGAGGATGCGGCCTTCGTTCATCAGGGCTATATTCTTGAGAAACACCATCGTGGTGGTAGGTTTCTCGTTCTTCTCAGCCATATTGAGCACTTCCTGCCAGTTGTCTGTCTCTGCTAAACGGACCATGCGCATCTCGTCGATGTAGTTCTT
>CAMJAO010000080.1 GCA_946403615.1 uncultured Prevotellaceae bacterium | reverse complement strand
AGCACAAGGAGATACACACCGGATTGCACGTCTGGACCATCGACGAGCGGTTTGGCGACCGTACACCCGCCGAGCCCGACACCGTGTCGTACATGTTTATGAACACCACGTTCACTACGGGTTTACGCGGTGAATTCAACACCACCGGCAACCTCGGAGCGCCCCGGCAGAGCCGCATTTTCATCGACCGCAACGACCCGGGAGACTTCATCTTCACCCATCCTTTCTCTTACTTCATCGTGCCAGTGCAAGATTTCCACTTCACCAACACGCTGACACCCATCACCAATCTCGGTTATCACTCCTGTGGCGACCGCACCAACGGTGAGGACCATCTCAAGGCGGCATTTGCCGTCAACGCCGGAAAACGCTTGGGCGTGGGATTTAAGTTCGACTATCTCTACGGGCGCGGCTACTATTCCGACATCAGTGCGGCACTGTTCAATTACACCATGTACGGTTCCTACCTTGGCGACCGCTACGAGGCACACCTGCTCACGTCGCTCAACCACCAGAAACAAGCCGAGAACGGCGGTATCACCAATGACGACTACATCACCCACCCCGAGATATTCAACGACAATTACAGCGAGAATGAGATACCAACGGTGCTGAGCAAAAACTGGAACAGAAACGACAATCAGCACATCTTCTACTCACACCGCTATAACGTGGGATTCAACCGCGAGGTGCCCATGACTCCCGAGGAGATTGAGGCAAAGAAATTTGCCATGAAGTCGCAAGCAGAGAAAGACGCCGCTGACGCGAAAGAAAAAGCACGCAAAGAAGCCAAGAAAAACGGCTTGGAATTCGACGAGGAGGAATATGAGGAGCAACTCAAACTGCAGGCATCGCTTGGAAGACCCGACACCACAGCCGTAGCACCCGCCGACACCGCGTGGGTGAAAAACGAATATGTGCCGGTCACCAGTTTCATCCACACCCTGAAATTCGACAATAACGCCCGCATTTATCAAGCATACTCTACACCCGAAGACTATTACGCCGAGCGCTATAACGCCACCACCCGCTACGAGGGCGACTCCATCTATGACAAGACACGCCACTACGAACTGCGCAACACACTGGCCATAGCCATGCTCGAGGGTTTCAATAAATGGGTGAAAACGGGTCTGAAAATATTCGCCACGCATTCATTCCGCCATTTTAAGATGCCCGACGACCAGGGAGGATGGTCAAAATACAATGAACAGGCTTTATATGTCGGAGGACAACTGAGCAAAACCCAGGGAAACACCTTCCATTACAATGTCACGGGCGAGTTCGGTGTTGTGGGCGCTGATGCCGGCGACATCTATGTCGATGCCAACGCCGACCTGAATTTCCGGTTGTGGGGCGACACCATCCAACTGGCTGCTCAAGGATTTTTCCATCTTGCCTCACCCTCGTTCTACATGGACCATTACCACTCTCAGCATTATTGGTGGGATCAGGAGATGAAACAAGTGACCCACTCACGCATAGAGGGACTGTTCTCGCTTCGCCGCACGAAGACACGCCTCCGTGTTGCGATTGACAACCTGCAAAACTACGCTTATTTCGGCACCTCATTCAACATCACCGAGAATTACGGGCGTACTGCCAATGCCGTGTATGCGCGGCAGTCGGGCGAGAATATCAGCCTGCTGACAGCACAACTGTCGCAAGAGTTCCGGCTCGGGCCGCTCCATCTCGACGCTGTGGTCACTTATCAGAACTCAAGCCATGACGACATCATCCCCCTGCCCCACCTGAACCTCTACGGCAACCTCTATCTCAGGTTCAAGATAGCCAAGGTGCTGAAATGCGACCTAGGCGGTGACATCAGGTGGTTTACGAAATACCATGCGCCGGAATACGTGCCGGGCATCACACAATTTGCCGTACAGGAAAACCACGAAAGCCGTGTGGAGGTAGGCAACTACCCCATCATCAACGCGTATGCCAATTTCCATCTGAAACAGGCGCGTTTCTTCGTGATGCTGAGCCATGTCAACGCCGGCGACGGAGGCAATTATTTCTTAACGCCCCACTATCCGCTCAACACACGCGTGTTCCGCTTTGGCATATCATGGAATTTCTTTAATTAGGAATCTTACTGCTAATTCATCAAAAAAAGGGATATACACAATGGTCGAAGTAAAAACAAACTCTCTGAAGGCCTGGGTGTTGGCCGCCCGTCCCAAGACGCTCACCGGGGCGGCGGTGCCCGTGATGATGGCATTGTCGTTGGCATTTGTTGACGGAGGATGGGGCGCGTTTAAGGTCGTGCCAGCCGTACTCTGTTTCCTTTTCGCTTTTATCATGCAGATTGACGCCAATTTCGTCAACGACTATTTTGATTTCAAAAAAGGCACCGACGACGAGCACCGTCTGGGACCACGACGCGCGTGCGCGCAAGGATGGGTGACACAACACGCCATGCAGCGCGCCATCAACATCACCACGGCATTGGCTTGCATTGTCGGTCTGCCGCTGGTCATCTACGGCGGATGGTGGACGGTGGCCATCGGTGTGGCATGTGTGCTTTTCTGTTTCCTTTATACCGTTTATCTCTCATACAGGGGACTGGGCGACCTGTTGGTCTTGGTGTTTTTCGGACTGGTGCCCGTATGTGCCACCTATTACCTGCAGACAGGCACGGTGACCAAAGAGGTGGTGGAATCGTCGATAGCCTGCGGACTGGTCATCGACACATTGCTGGTGGTGAACAACTACCGCGACCGCGACAATGACCGACGGACGGGCAAACGCACTCTCGTGGTGCTCATCGGCCCGCGGGCCAGTGAGATTCTCTATTTTGCGCTGGCTCTGGTGGCTTTTCATTTAGGACTGGCCTATTTCTTCAGCGGGCGCTACTTCACCTTTTTCCTGCCAGCCATCTATTTGTCGCTTCACGCCCATACATACCGCAAGATGAAGAAAATACATCAAGGGAAAGCCCTCAACCAGATATTAGGCATGACCGCCCGCAACATCTTTATCTTCGGACTGACCTTCAGTGCAGGTGTAATCATCGACGGGCTATAAGCCCCCTCAAACTCCCCCCTCGGGGGAGAATGATTACTTCATATAGAGAGTCTTATTCTCAAGGAGGGAGGGGGGTGGACTAATGTCTGAAACTCCTGAACTCCTGAACTCCCGAACTCCTGAAACTCCTAAGAAAGAGCCCTAAACCCTAAACCTTCAACCCTAAACCCTAAACCCTCATCCCTTCACATGGCAGACCGCGTAAGTTTAGACCTCATGGAATTTGTGGAGCAGCAGATACTGCCCCGCTATGCGTCGTTCGACAAGGCGCACAACATGGAACATGTGACTCGTGTGATACGCCGCTCCGAGACATTGGCGCGTCAGATGGGCGCCGACCTCGACATGGTGTATGTCATAGCGGCATATCATGACTTGGGGTTGGAGGGACCGCGCGCCATCCATCACCGCACCAGCGGCAAAATCCTCGCTGCCGACGCGCGCCTGAAGAAGTGGTTCTCGCCCACACAGATACGGTTGATGAAAGAGGCTGTCGAAGACCACCGCGCTTCGGCATCGAATGCGCCCCGCAGCATCTACGGGAAGATTGTGGCCGAAGCCGACCGCGACCTCGACCCTGAGATGGTCATCACACGGACCATCCAGTTCGGTCTGGATCATTATCCTGAATACGGTCGCGAAGAACAATGGAAACGCTTTCAGGAGCATTTAGACAATAAATACTCCTCACACGGATATATCAGACTGTGGATTCCCGGTTCGCAAAACGAGCACCACCTGAAAGCCTTGCGCGAACTGATCAACAACCCCGAAGCACTCCGCAAACGCTTCGACGAGATTTTTTCTGCCCTGACAAATACTAAATGAAAAAACTCTCCCCTGAAAGGGAGAATAAAGATGGTCAGTAAATAATTTAGTAATTAAGTTCTCCCCCAGGGGAGATAGAAGGGGCTTTACACTTTAAACTTCTCCGCCATTTTACGGTAGAAATCCATTTGTTGCGCATCGGTGGCGGGTGTGACGCCTTGCAGTCGTGTGAGCATGGATTGTATGTCGCGTGTGACGGGGAATCCCTGCGCTTTTCTGTTTGCGACACATTTCTGCAACTCATGTGCGGCTTTGGGCTTGTCGCGCGAGATCAGAAGTGCGGCAAGCGCAAAACGGTAACCCGAGCGGAACTGCTCCTGGCGCTGGTTCATGATGGCACGGCAAAGAAGCGCGGCCTTCTGCCCGGGATCGTCGGTCAAGTCGGCCAGTTCAGCGTATAGATAACTGTCGCGGTGGCGTGTGAGCAATTGACGATAGAGGTCCACGGCTTTCTCTTTCTCGCCCATGATGCAATAGACCACCGCCATGTAACGCAGGTTGTGCTTGTCACGCGGATGGCGCCGCACCGACTCTTGCAGCAGCGGCATCATCTTCAGCGCGTTCTCCACCGTGGGGTTCGCCTTCAACTCATGAAAACAGCAGGTGAGCATACGCCGTGCGGTCGAAGGCAGAGGATGATTTCCTTCCTGACTGGTGGTGCCGCGCCAATCCTCCTCTTTCAGTCGGTCCATGCCATAACGCTCCACGAAATCGAGCATGCGGAAAGTCTGCGAGGCCTCTTTGATACGCAAGGCTCCGTGCACGATGGCCTCATGCACTTTGCCGTCTTTGTCATCGATGGCCGGTTGCACCCTCAACAACGCCTCGAATATCTTCTCCGCCTCAGCAACACGTTTCTCGGTAAGGCGCTTCTTCATGATGTCGCTCGCCGTCCAAAACACGCACAGCGTGGTGTATTTGCCCTTATGCACGGCGTACATCGGGCGTATGGCTTCGTAAGCCTCCTCAATCTTTCCCTGCTTGCGCAGTTCAAACACGTCTTTTACGGTCATAGAATGACTTTAAGAAAATCTAGGATTGCCTAGGAAAACCTAGGAAAGCCTAGGACATCCTAGATTATCATAGAAACGCCTAGATATACCTAGAAAAAGCCTTAATCATCCAACAGCTCGGCCAGAGTAGTTTTCAGTTCTTCGCCGCGCAGGTCGGTGCCGATAATCTGGCCTTGGGGATCGATGAGCACATTTGAGGGAATGGCAGTCACACCGTAAGCCGCAGCAGCCTCGCTATTCCAGCCTTTCAGGTCGGAGAGTTGAGTCCAGGGCATATTCAGTTGTTTGACGGCCGCCTTCCAATTGTTTGCTTTTTCATCGAGTGAGATACCTATGACGTCGAATTTCTTCTTTCCATGGTATTTGTTGTAGCACTCCACCACATTGGGCATCTCCTGACGACAGGGGCCGCACCAACTGGCCCAGAAATCCACGAGCACATAATTGCCCTTGCCGCACCACTCGCTGAGTTTGTGCTGACGGCCGAACTCGTCGGGAATGCTGACATCGTGGAAGGGCTGTCCGGGCTGTTTCAGACTGATGGTATTGTAATACTCCTTGATGGCAGTCATGTTGGGATGATTGTAATAAGGCGCTTCGGGAATCATGAACTCCTTGAGTTGTTCATAACTCAAATCCTGCATCATTTGAGGCAGATAAACGGCAGGAATCATCGTCTCGCGGCATTTTTTCAGTTCATTGGCCCTACCGTTAATATTTGCCATATACGCCTCATAAGCCTCATTTCTCAACTGCTCAAGGTTATCGGCAGTGGCTTTTTCGTTCAGCTCCTTCAAAACTTTAGAGAACGATTCGTTGTAGGAGTCCAACGCACGGTCGGTCTTTGCCAACTGGACATTCTGGTCCGAACCGCTCATCAGCAACAGGGGCATCCCTTCGACCTTCATGTCGCCATTGACATTATCCACAAAGAAAACGGTAATGGGTGTACCATCGTTGAAAAAAGGCAGGTAATACTTTTCTGTGCCCACACCGAGAACGGCCCCGTCGGGTTGAGTGCCGGTGTAAGAGAACAGGCCATTGGTCACGGGTACTGTGGCTATAGGTTTGGGCTCACCTTTCTCATCTGATAAAATCATCACTTCTTTCAGGTCGCTTCTCACCTCGCCCGAAACAGTAAACTCCCTGTCCTGTGCCATAGCCCACATCGCCGACATGAGCATCACGGCTAAACATATTAATTTCTTCATTCTTATTGTTATTTCTAATTCAAAATTCACAATTCTTCATTCTATCGCTGCAAATATAACGTATTTCCCTTAATAATATTTGCAACAGTGGTTATTTTTCTCTATTTTTGCATCATATTTCTAACAGAGTGCTTGCAACCTCTTAAAAAACAAGATTATGGATAGAAAGAAAGAAAACCTGAAATTGTTGGGGCATGAGGCCGCAACCGCCAACACCTATACGCCTGAAGTGCTGGAAACATTTGAGAACCAGAACCAGGAGAATGATTATTGGGTGCGCTTCAACTGCCCTGAGTTTACCGCCCTTTGTCCTGTGACGGGCCAGCCCGACTTTGCCGAGATACGCATCAGTTACATCCCCGACCGCCGGATGGTAGAGAGCAAGAGTCTGAAACTGTATCTGTTTAGTTTTCGCAATCACGGCAGTTTTCATGAAGACTGTGTCAACACCATCATGAAAGACTTGGTGAAACTGATGGACCCAAAATATCTGGAGGTGACCGGCATCTTCGTGCCCCGCGGCGGCATCAGCATTTATCCGTACGCCAACTACGGCCGTCCCGGCACAAAATATGAGAAGTTGGCCGAAGACCGCTTATTTAACCGAGAGTGAGTCGGGTTTGCGTGAATAGCCCCTTTCGAAATCCTTGAATTTCAGCATGAGGGTGTCGCGATACATCATCAGGAATTCCGCTGTATCGTTGACCAGATGGGCAGGGTGTGTGCTGTCGTTGAGCGCATGCCTTCCCCGGTTGGTCAATATCAGTTTGCCATTCCACAGATGCCATTCGTGATAGCGCCGCTGACGGGGATAGACCACGGGGCTCTCCTCGTCAAGTGAAGTCTGGCGCGGCGGGCCTCCCACCGACTGGACGGTGAAGTCGCGCTTGAGCGTCATACCATATTCACGCGGCACCATGAGCGTGGCAATAAACGAGTCTATCTCATGCTGTTCCTCAGGAGTCACTTTTATCTCGCTGTCCACCTCAACAGGCTTCATTCTCGACTCAGGCAGCACCATATAGGTCCATGTGCCCTTCAGGTCATCGATATCCACGACCATGAGCACCTCCTTGCCGTCGGGAGAGAGTTGAATGGCCACTTTGTCGCCCACCTTCGGGCTGCCGAAGACATGGCGTTGTAGCGTGGCATTGATGATATTGTATGAGATGGGGTCGCTGATGGTGTCGGGCATGAACACGAGCACGGAGTCGGAGCATCCGTCGCACGCGAAGCCGTACAGCATTGAGTCGCCCTTGGCCTCATATGATTCCGACGGCGGGAGTATCTGCTCTGGCACCTCGTTTGTTTGCTTTCCGCATCCTATCGCAGCCAACAGCAGAAACAGGAGTGCAAATATCTGTTTTGATTTCATGTCGTTAACTCTGATTATGCGTGCAAAAATAATGTTTTTTTCAACATTTGCCAAAAAAAAACGTGTGAAGTGATGAAAGATGGAAAAAAAACATTATTTTTGCACAACCTTTATGTAACTTGAACGACATTCATTATTTCAGCATAATCCTTTTGTAACTTAAAACGAAATACACATGAAAAAGAAAATCCAGTTTAGTCTCGTTTACCGTGACATGTGGCAGTCGTCAGGAAAATTCCAGCCGCGTAAAGACCAGTTGGAACGCGTCGCACCCGCCATCATCGACATGGGCTGCTTCTCGAGAGTTGAGACCAACGGTGGAGCCTTCGAGCAGGTCAACCTGCTGGCAGGCGAGAATCCTAACCACGCCGTACGCGCATTCTGCAAACCGTTCAACGAGGTGGGCATCAAGACTCACATGCTCGACCGCGGTCTGAACGCCCTGCGCATGTATCCCGTGCCCGATGATGTGCGCGAACTGCAATACAAAGTGAAACACGCTCAGGGTGTTGACATACCACGTATCTTCTGCGGACTGAATGACACCCGCAACATCATACCCAGCATTAAATGGGCGAAGGCAGCAGGCATGACGCCGCAGGCCACTCTGTGTATAACCAATTCGCCTGTTCATACCGTAGAGTATTACAGCGCCATCGCCGACGAGGTGATTGCCGCTGGTGCCGAGGAAATCTGTCTGAAAGACATGGCCGGTATCGGTCAGCCCGCACTGCTCGGCGCTCTCACCAAAAGCATCAAGACCAAACACCCCGAAGTCATCATCCAGTATCACGGTCACTCTGGTCCCGGTCTGTCGATGGCTTCTATCCTGGAGGTTTGTAACAATGGCGGCGATATCATCGATACAGCCATTGAGCCGCTGAGTTGGGGTAAGGTGCACCCGGATATCATCTCCGTGCAGAGCATGCTGAAGAACGAAGGTTTCGAAGTGGCCGACATCAATATGAACGCCT
>CAMJAO010000079.1 GCA_946403615.1 uncultured Prevotellaceae bacterium | reverse complement strand
GCTCCTGCAGGTTGTGGCCCTCACCGGGGATGTAGGAGTTAACTTCCTTCTGATTGGTCAGACGGACACGGGCAACTTTACGCATTGCCGAGTTAGGCTTTTTAGGAGTGGTGGTATAGACACGCACGCAAACACCACGACGCTGGGGACATGAGTCCAAAGCGGGTGACTTGCTCTTGTCTACCAAGTCCTTTCTGCCTTTTCTTACTAATTGTGAAATAGTAGGCATTTTAAATTAATTTTTTTGTTTATATTGTTGTTTATATTATTGTCTTATAATAAGGTATGTCCACAACACACCGATTTGGGCTGCAAAATTACAAACTTTTCCCCAATTACCGACCTCACCTTATCTATATTTTTTCCGCAACCGCCATTAATTAACATAAAATAACAAATTAAATATTATTTAATACGGTTTATGACTGGATATACCATGGTTTGCAGATGATTTTTGGACTCCAGAGCATTCCGGCTTTCATGTCATTCTGAAAGTATCGGATTTTCTGGTAGATATATATAAAAAAATGGCAGACATCGCTGTCTGCCACCTTAAATATATATAGGAGTATGTTATCTCTCCCAGACGTTCAGGTAACGGTAGTTTTTGCTGTAAGCATCCGTTTCCTCTTCAAAGACGGTTTCGTTGCCAAAGGCGCCCTCTTCGCCCTCTTCATTGTGCATGGAGAATGTGGGGAACAAACCCTCGTCGGCAGTGGCCTGCATCACGCTGTCAACCGTTCTCACTCTCACGTTTTTCAATTCTGGCTTGATATATTTTTTCATAATCGTATGCTTGTTTTAAGATGTGAATAGAATAATGGTTGCCTCCGTGCGTCATTTGCGGATTTCTTTCTTTCCGTTGACAATGACCACGCCCTTGTAAGAGCCGTTCACTTTCTGGCCGTTCAGGTTATAAACGGTAGCGTCAGCATTAACGGGATCAACAGCCGTCACAGACTCGATAGCCGTCAAATTGCCCAAGTCGAAGCCTACGATATTGGCTGCCATGTCTTTTTCGATTTTCAGATAAGCCTTGTGGGCGTCAATTTCAAACGCAGCACCATCGGGAGCGCCATAATAGAAACCTACCACTCCGTTTTTCGCGCTGAGCATGTAATAGACATAATTGGCTGTCGGATCTTCAACACTGCCGCCCTGTTCTGAGCCGTAAAGGAAGCTGTTGTTGTCCACATCGCCATCTTCTGGGCTCTCGGTCAAGGTATAAGTCATGTTGGCTTCACCCTTCAGCACCACCGGTTCACAAGAGGGGATGAACGAACCCGACTCGTAAATCACGCTAGGCACTAACTTCGCTTTGCCGGAGTTGTCTCTCTGCAATGTGTAGGTGGCTGCATTCAGGCCTTCAGGCAGTACGAACGGTGTTTGCGCATAGAAGAAGGTGCCCAGCCCGTACTTGTTGAGGGTGATGTCGACTGTCTGAGCAGCAGGTACCGGTTCCACCTTGATGGCGTAGATATTAATACCGCTTTTCTTGCTATAGACATACACATCGGCAACCTCCTCGCCTGTATAGATGGCGCTCACAGTGTTCAAATCTCCAGTCATATCACCTGCTGTCTCCTCTCCGGCAATGCTAACAGCCAAAGAGCGCACGTCGTCAGAGTTACCTGACACACCGATTACGGTCACCATACAAGCGCCACTGACCTTAAAATGAACATGCTGTCCTGCCGTGTTGCCTGCTCCATTGAACTGCAAACGGCGAGTGTAACTCACACCGTCATAGGTCTTATTGCTGCCATTTATTTTGATTTCCTTTGACGACGCCAAGATTCCGAGGTTGTTCTCAATTACCTCATCAGTTGACACGCTATATATCTTTTCATCGAAATCAGAGAAATTGTAGATGTAGGTTGGGGAAACGGGCACCAGCACATCCTCGCTGCCCTCTAAGATGTAAGTTGCGGAAACGACCTTGCTCCATACGCCATCAGCATTTTGGCTAGCGGCATAAAGAGTCGTGGTCTCAGAAATCGTGATCGGACCGTCATAAAGTGTGCCTGAAGTCTTCACATTCGACTCATTATCGCTATAATAAATGTCGAGGCCATCATCTGCAGTCAAAGTCACGTCGAGTGATTCCGCAAACACGGTACCGTCTTCAGGTGAGAACACCGGAACGCTCACCGTCGGGCCACCAACGGAATAGGTATAGTTGAAACCATAGAAACCCAGTTTCGAACCAGCACAATAAAATTTGTAAGATTTTCCTGCAGTGACATCAAACGAATATGTGCCATAGTATTTCTCATTGACTGTTATGCCGTTATAACCACTCATAGCCGTACCGTTCTCCAACACATAAAAGCCCTTATCTGCATTGAGCACAACAGCCACATCAATGGTTCCATCATATTTAGGAACAATGGTATAGAACGTGCCGCCAGCCTTATCACCATTTACTCCGTTTCCCTCTGTATAAGCAGTAAAGTCATCCACGTGATTGTCGGCCTTGGCAGCTTTGAAGCTTGCGCCACCGCTCTCACCATAGGTAATTGTAGCCACGGTCTCTTCACCGTTTGCCACATCAACAGTCTGCCCCGAAGTAAACGTATCGCCTTCGGCCAGCGCATATGTCACCGTAAACTCTTCTGCTTTTGCCCAAGAAGCTAACAGCAACATGGTAAATAAGAATGTAAGTTTTTTCATCATGTTTTTAGTTGATTAGTATTGTTTGGTAATTCTGTTTGCAAATATAGAAGAAAAAAACAGAAAACACAAATTCTTGCGTCAAAAAGTAAACAATTGTCCTGAAAAGGTTTACGTAACACAAAAAAATGCCGGACAATGTTAGAAACACTGTCCGGCGGACTATCAGGATATTAGAGCCAATTGGGCCAATGAGGCCAATAAGCGTTCGGGCGAATGCCCTGTTTTAGAATTCTGCCGATTTCGGGGTACGCGGGAAGGGGATGACGTCGCGGATGTTTTGCATGCCGGTGACAAATAGGATGAGACGCTCGAAGCCCAGCCCGAATCCTCCGTGGGGACATGAGCCGAAACGACGTGTGTCGAGATACCACCACAGATGGGTCTGGTCCATCTGGCGACGCTCTATCTCGCCCATCAATTTGTCATAACTCTCTTCACGCACCGAACCGCCGATAATCTCGCCAATCTGCGGGAACAGAACATCCGTGCCCTGCATGGTAGGACCGGGAGCCACGGCGCCTTTGTAGCCAATGGAACCGCCATCGGCCGTCTCCTCGTTCTGTTTCATATAGAATGACTTAAATGAACGCGGATAGTCGGTCATGATAACGGGCTTCTTGAAGTGCTCCTCAACGAGGTAGCGCTCGTGCTCAGATGCCAAGTCGTCGCCCCAATTGCAGGGGAATTCAAACTTCTTGCCGTTCTTGATGGCCTCCTGCAGGATGTTGATGCCTTCAGTATACGGCAGACGCACAAACGTCTCCTTCAGCACACCCTCCAAACGAGGGATCAAGTCATGGTTCGGAGTGATGAATTTATTGTCGTTGATGAACTGCAGATCGTCCTTGCATTTCTCGAGTGCCCAGCACACACAGTATTTGATGAAATCCTCTTCAAAGTCCATCAGTTCTTCCTGGTCGATGAATGCCACCTCAGGCTCTACCATCCAGAACTCAGCCAGATGGCGCGGGGTGTTAGAATTCTCAGCACGGAAGGTCGGACCAAAGGTATAGATAGCACCAAGGGCCGTAGCACCGAGTTCGCCTTCGAGTTGTCCGCTTACAGTGAGTGACGTCTGCTCTCCAAAGAAATCGTCATCATAAATGATCTTTCCATCCTCGCCCTTCTTCAGGTCATAGAGGTTCATCGTAGTCACCTGGAACATGTTGCCGGCGCCTTCACAGTCGCTGGCGGTGATGAGCGGCGTATGGAAGTAGAAATAACCATGCTCATGGAAATAGGTGTGTATGGCCATCGCCATGTTATGGCGTATGCGCATGACGGCTCCGAAAACATTGGTGCGCAAGCGCATATGTGCATGCTGGCGCATGTATTCGAAGGTCTGACCTTTTTTCTGCATGGGATAGTCGCTGCCGCAGAGCCCGTAAATTACCAATTCGCGGCACTGTATCTCCACGGTCTGTCCGGCACCCTGACTCTCGACAAGTTCACCTACGGCGCAGATACATGCTCCGGTGGTAATTTGTTTGAGCATCTCGTCATCGAAGTCGGCGGGATTGACCACCACCTGCACATTCTTGATGGTTGATCCGTCATTGAGTGCAATGAAATCGACCGATTTACTGCTGCGGTGTGTTCTCACCCACCCTTTCACACATACCATGGCACCAAAATCCGTGCGCTGCAGCACATCAATGACTTTGGTGCGTTTTATTTGATCTTGTGACATATCTGATTGCTGATTTATTTTTATGCAGTTAAGTAGCTAAGCTGCCACAGCGGTCAGGCTGCATCCTTGGCTTAACTACTTAACTACTTGTATTGTTATTCAAAAGCACCCATTCTGAGCATCTCCACTTCCTTCTCAGTGAGGAAACGCCAGTCGCCGCGGCGAAGGTTCTTCTTGGTCAGTCCGGCAAACTGCGAGCGGTCAAGTTTGATGACGCGATATCCCAGATGTTCGAAAATACGGCGCACGATACGGTTCTTGCCACTGTGAATCTCGATGCCCACCTGACTCTTGTCGGTGTCGGAAGCATATTCGATGGCATCGGCATGGATTTCTCCGTCGGACAGTTCAATGCCGTCGAGAATCTGCTGCATATCGTGAGCGGTCACGTTCTTGTCGAGGAACACGTGATACACCTTTTTCTTCAAGAATTTGGGGTGAGTGAGTTTGCTGGCCAAATCACCGTCGTTGGTGAGCAGGAGCACACCAGTAGTGTTGCGGTCAAGACGTCCTACAGGATAGATGCGCTCAGGGCAAGCGTTTTTCACGAGATCCATGACGGTCTTCCGCTGTTGGGGGTCGTCGCTCGTAGTAACGTAATCCTTCGGTTTATTGAGCAACACATAGACTTTCTTCTCGAGCGATACAGGCTGGTCGTGGAATCTGACCTCGTCGCTGCGCAGCACCTTTGTACCCAGTTCGGTGACCACCTGTCCGTTGACGGTGACCACACCTGCTGCGATGAACTCATCTGCTTCGCGACGGCTGCAAACACCGGCATTGGCAAGGAATTTGTTCAGACGCACCGGCTCATTGGGATCGATATGTGCCTCGCTGTATTCTATGCGTTTCTTCTGACTGTATTTGGCATTGGGATCGTAGTTAGGGGTATGCTGTTGATAACCACCACGCTGCTGGTAACCGCCACGCTGCTGATAACCACCGCGCTGCTGATAACCACCGCGCTGCTGGTAGCCACCGCGTTGCTGGTATCCACCGCGCTGCTGATAACCGCCCTGTTGACGGGGCTGGTAGCCGCCACGCTGTTGATAACCACCCTGTTGACGGGGCTGATAGCCGCCCTCGCGAGCCTGGTAGCCGCCTTCACGAGCCTGATAACCACCTTCGCGAGCCTGATAACCACCCTGCTCACCATCGGCATTCTCATAACGGGGACGATAGCCCTGACGCTGTTGATAGCCGCCCTGGCGTTGCTGGTAACCGCCCTGACGCTGTTGATAGCCGCCTTGACGCTGCTGATAGCCACCGCCATTGTTGTAACGGGGACGATACTGACGCGGACCATCCGACTGCAACCCGGCACCGAAACCTTCGGGACGGAAGCCGCCTTCATCATTAGACGAATCAGCGGAATAAGCGCGCTGAGCATGGATGCGTGGACGCTGGGGACGATGTCCTCCACGGTACTCTCTAGAATAATTTCCTGATTCTCCAGCCGGCTGATAGCCCTCTCGGCCATTCTCGTTCTGTGCAGCCGACAATTCTTCCTGTTTGTTTTGATTCTCTTCCATAATTGTAAACTGTTTAAGCCTCACGGCATTATTGATATTCCTGATTTTTGTATCTAAGGAGATAAGAGAGACAAAGAGCATGATACTTACATACTGCAAAGTACCGTCTTTTCTCTACTATCTACTTATACCTTTTTATCTTTTTAAAATGAATAATTAAATTCCTGTGTAATTGGCGGGGGTGATAGCCATCAGTTCGGCTTTCACCTCGTCACTGACATTCAGTCCCTGAATAAACTCATGGATGGTCTGCTCGGTCATCTTCTCATTGGTACGAGTCAATGCTTTGAGTGCCTCGTAAGGATGGGGATAAGCCTCACGGCGGAGGATGGTCTGAATGGCTTCTGCCACAACCGCCCATGTGTTGTCGAGGTCAGCGCTGATACGCTCTTCGTTGAGGATGAGTTTGCGCAACCCTTTCAGGGTGCTTTGCAGTGCGATGACAGCATGGCCGAGGGGCACACCCACATTGCGCAGCACGGTGGAGTCGGTTAAGTCGCGCTGCAAACGGCTTACGGGCAATTTCTGTGCCAAAAATTGCAAGATGGCGTTGGCGATTCCCAAGTTGCCCTCGCTGTTTTCAAAATCGATGGGGTTCACCTTATGTGGCATGGCAGACGACCCTACTTCACCAGCCTTGATCTTCTGCTTGAAATACTCCATGGAGATATACATCCAGAAGTCGCGGTCAAGGTCGATGATGATAGTGTTGATGCGACGTACGGCATCGAAGATGGCGCCCAAATCATCGTAATTGCTGATTTGAGTAGTGTATTGCTCACGCTGCAGACCGAGTTTCTCCGAAACGAAACGATTGGCAAACTCGCGCCAGTCATACTGCGGATATGCTACATGATGGGCATTGAAATTGCCTGTGGCACCTCCGAACTTGGCTTTGACGGGAATTTGACGGAGAGCCTTCAACTGCTCCTCCAAACGATAGACGAACACCATCACCTCTTTCCCCAGACGTGTGGGCGAGGCGGGCTGACCATGTGTCTTAGCCAGCATCGACACGTCTTTCCACGCGTCGGCATACTGCCTTAACTGCTCTATCAGTTCTTCGACCATGGGGCAGAAAACCTGCTCCAAGGCTTCTTTCACAGACAAAGGCACGGAGGTGTTGTTGATGTCCTGAGAGGTGAGTCCGAAATGCACAAACTCCTTGTAGTGGTCGAAACCGCCGATGGCATCAAGTTTTTCCTTAATGAAATATTCCACAGCCTTAACATCATGGTTGGTGGTGCGCTCTATCTCTTTCACACGGGCGGCATCTTGCTCAGTAAATTGCAGATAGATGTCACGCATACGGGGAATAAGCGTAGCGTCAAGGGATTTGAGTTGCGGCAACGGCAATTCGCATAGAGCAATAAAATACTCTATCTCTACGCGCACACGATACCTAATCAGTGCAAATTCAGAAAAAAAATCCGCTAACTGTTCTGTTTTACCTCTATAGCGACCATCAACAGGCGAAATGGCCGTCAATACGTCAAGACCCATCATCATAAATTATTTAGGCAATACCCTATTGAAAATGAAATATATATCTACACTGAATAATGAAAAGTTGTATGTAAAGATGTATCACTACACTTACTACACTTGTATTTGTGGGCGTTGACGGATTCGAACCGCCGACCCTCTGCTTGTAAGGCAGATGCTCTAAACCAACTGAGCTAAACGCCCTTTACTTGAAAGCGTGTGCAAAGGTACGGGCTTTTTCCGAAATTGCCAAATTTTCGGAAAGAAAATATTATCACCCTTTCCCGGTACGCCTCCAGTTCCGAATTTTAGGAAAGAAATTGGAATAATCCGAACAATTATCCAAGAATTATGTTCTCGGAATCGATTGTAAGAATTATTCAAATTCCTTTCCCGTCAAGCTTATTCTTTCCAACTAATCAGAGTCCGAGTTGCTCCTTATCGAGTTTTCCTACCTGCAATGCGCTTAAGATTCGGGCACACTCATCGAGGTCGGAAGGACGGACAATGATGTTGGCATGGTCACCGAAATTGAATGAATACATGTACTCAATGAACACCCCTTGGTCGGAAAGTTTTCTGAGTATCTTAGCGAGTGAGCCAGGCACATTGGGACATGTGAATCCCACAACATCGGTCACTTTTACTGCGAAATGCTCCTTTTTGAGCACTTGATAGGCTTTGTCGGGGTCGCTGACGATACAGCGGAGGATGCCGAAATCGGAGTTGTCGGCAATGCTCATGGCTGAAAGGTTGATATTCTCAGATGCCAGCACTTCTGTCACCTCGGTAAGTCGTCCGGATTTGTTCTCCAGAAAGACGGACAATTGTTTTGCGAACATATATTTAAGATATAAGGTTGATAGTTGGAAAATGCCTGTCGGCAACCTTTTCCTTATTTTTCTGCAAACTTACACAAAAAAAATGACATGCGTGTGTTTCGGCAAAAAAAAATACAAAAAAATCCCCACCATCCCCGAAGGAACAGCGGAGAATCACCCCTGTGGGCGTTGACGGATTCGAACCGCCGACCCTCTGCTTGTAAGGCAGATGCTC
>CAMJAO010000078.1 GCA_946403615.1 uncultured Prevotellaceae bacterium | reverse complement strand
TGGGCGGTGCGCAGAATGATGTGACGTGGTATTTCTCTATCTGGCGTAAAAGCGTATCGGCGTTGAATTTCTCGTGGTCGAACACGAATATCGTGGCGCCGGCAAACCATTGGCCGTACAACTTGCCCCAGGCGGCCTTGCCCCAACCCGTGTCGGCCACGGTCAGGTGGAGCGAACCTTCATGCAGGTTGTGCCAGAACACACCAGTGGTGAGATGGCCCAGCGCATAGAGGAAATCGTGTGCCACCATCTTCGGCTCGCCGCTCGTACCCGAAGTGAAGTACATCATCATCGTGTCGTCGTTGTCATTCTTTTTCTCGGGGCGGACGAAAGGTGGTGCCTGCAGCCATTCTTTTTGCCAGTCATGCCAGATGCCGTTCTGATGGTTCTGAACGCTTTGGTCATCGTCTCCCACGACCACCACGGCCTCTACCGTGGGGCTTTCGGGCAGTGACAATGCTATCTGGCCGGTGATATAATCGTCATCAGCGCAGATGATGGCTTTCACTGATGCGCGTGTGTTGCGATATACCAGGTCGTGCTTTGTCAGCATGTGCGTGGCGGGGATGGTCACAGCAGCCAATTTATGAAGGGCCAGTACGGTGATCCACCACTCGTAACGGCGTTTCAATATCAGCATGACCGGGTCGCCGGCCCCGATGCCCAATGATTGCAAATAACTTGCCGCCTGGTCGGTCTGTTTCTTCAGTTCGGCGAAGGTGGTGCGTATCTCCTTGCCCTGGTCGTTTGTCCAAAGCAATGCCAGCCCCTCGGGTTTCTCTTTTGCCCACTCGTCCATCACGTCATAGGCGAAATTGAAATGCTCTGGGATGATAAATGACAGGTTCTGGTTGTAATCCTCCACCGACGTGAAGGATGTCTGTCTTAAAAATCTCTCAATCATTCTACAATAAAGGCTAAAATTCTTACGGGGCGGTCACCGATGGCACGCATGCCGTGTGGTTTGGTCGAATCAAAATAAATGGAGTCGCCCTCTTCTAATACCAATGTCTTGCCGTTGAGGTACAGTTCCATGGCTCCCTCTAAAATGAGGTTGAACTCCTGACCGGGATGGGTGTTTTTGTAGATGCTGTGAGCGTCGGGTTTAGGCTCCACGGTTACGATATACACATCGGCTTTTCTGCCAACGAACCCGCTGGTCAGACTTTGGTATTTGTAGGCTTTGGTGCGCTCCACGCTCTTGCCCTGGCCGCGCCTCACCACGAAATATGAGTGCATATGCGGCTCTTCGGCAAACATCAACGCATCGACCGATACCCCGTATTTCTTGGAAATCTTCACTAAGTTGGAGATGGTGATGTCCACTTCTCCTCTTTCTATCTGCTCGTATTTCTCTGGTGAGAGACCGCAGGTTTCGGCCATCTCCTCCGCGGGAATATCAAGCACATCGCGCAGTCCGCGCAAACGTTCTCCTATTTGTTTAAGTGCTTCATCCATAAACTGATAAATTTCTTATATTCCATTTCTTTCCAGTTCAATTCCGCCTTCAGACCTCTGATAACGGCCGAAGTGAAACCTGCGTGCTCCATCTCGTTCAGACCGCGGATGGTAACACCGCTCGGGGTCGTCACCAGGTCGATGGCTGCCTCGGGATGCAGTCCGGTCGTCTCAAGCAGTGTCAATGCACCTTTGATGGTCTGCATCACGATGCGGTTGGCATCGGTAGCCTTGAATCCCAGTTCTACGCCTCCCTCGGCGGCGGCACGGATATAACGCATGGCATAGGCGATGCCGCTCGATGCCAAGGTAGTGCCGGCGGGCAGATGCTGCTCGTCGGTGATTTGCGTCTTGCCCATGCGGTCGAAAATGCCGCGTATCAATCGGGTGTCTTCGGCTGATGCCCCCACAGGCACAATGAATGTCATCGATTCAAGTTGCGCGATGGCGATATTGGGGATGATGAGGAAGAGGGGAGGGCAGGCGTAGTCTTTTAACCACCCTTTAATCTGGTCGGACGAGATGCCGGCGGCTATGACGATGAGTTTGTGACGGTTTTGGTCGAGTGAGGGGGCTATTCCCTTGATAACCTCTTCCACCAGCCACGGTTTGACCACCACGCACACGATGTCGGCTGTGGCTATGCCTTCGCTGTTGACGGTCGTGGTGTTCACGCCCATATTCGCAAACTTGCTGATAACTTCTTCCGAAGGGTCTGACACCGTGATGTCTTCGGGTTTGAATGTCTGGCTTTGAATCAGGCCTTCTACGGTGGCGCCGCCCATGGCTCCCGCGCCGATAACTGTTATTTTCATAATGTGGATAATACGTTGTTCAATCGGTTGATAAATTCGTCTGCATCGGCCTTAGTCAAGCACAAGGGCGGCAACAGACGCAGAATGTTGGTGCCCGCACAACCCGTGAAGCAATGCTCATGTTTGATAAGCGGCACACGCACATCTTTATGTGGCACATCCAGGTCGATGCCGATCATCAGACCGCGACCGCGGATGTCTTTGATATGTGCCCCAGCATTGCTGCGGCGTAATTCTTCCAGCCTTTCCATCAGGTATGTGCCGACCTCATTGGCATTCTCCACGAGATGTTCTTCCTCGAACACATCGAGCACGGCCAGTGCTGCGGCGCATGCCAGATGGTTGCCGCCAAACGTCGTGCCCAACTGCCCATAGACGGGTTTCAACTCAGGTGAGATAAGCACCGCGCCCATCGGGAAACCGTTGGCGATGCCTTTAGCCACGGTGATGATGTCAGGACGGATATCCAGCCACTGATGGGCGAAGAACTTGCCCGAACGTCCGTAGCCGCATTGTATCTCGTCGCAGATGAGCAGCGTGCCATATTTGCGGCAGGCTGCCGACAATCCCTGGGCAAACTCGGCTGTGGCGAGTTGAATGCCGCCTACACCCTGAATACATTCCAAGATGACGGCGCACACATCGCCTTTCGCCAATTCTGCCTCCCAGGCAGCAAGGTCGTTTAACGGCAGGTAAGTGACATGGCCGTTGGCATTGATCGGGGCGATGATTTTCGGATTGTTCGTCACCTCTACGGCCAACGATGTGCGCCCGTGAAACGCTTTCTGCGCAGACAAAACACGTGTGCGGCCGTTGGTGAACGACGCCAGTTTCAGCGCATTCTCGTTGGCCTCGGCCCCCGAGTTGATAAGAAACAGTTGATAGTCGTCATAACCGCTGATACGGCCCAGACGTTCTGCCAATTCCACCTGCAAACGGTTGATGACGGAATTGCTGTAAAATCCGAGGCGGTTCAACTGTTCAGACACCCGCTCGATATAATGGGGGTGGGAATGGCCAATGGAGATGACGGCATGGCCGCCATACAGGTCCAGGTATTCTTGTCCCTGCTCATCCCACACTTTGCATCCTTTACCCTTGACAATATTGATGTCAAATAATGGATATACGTCGAATAGTTTCATTCTTAATTGTGTTTAGGAGAATAGAATTCCAGACTGCTGTGATAGAATCTGATAAATCCGTATCATTACTGCCTTGCGGTCAGTGGGGCTCTTGCCCGGTTCAGTAGTCTAAAATCCGTATCATCCGTTCAATCCGTTGTTTTTCTTTATGAAGACCCGAAGTGGCGGGTATTTTTAAAATGCGCTTGCTTTCAGCCTCAATCCTGTACTCTCTTCTATTCCAAACATGATATTCATGTTCTGTACGGCCTGGCCCACGGCTCCTTTCAGCAGGTTGTCGATGCATGAGGTGATGAGCAGTTTATTGCCGTATTTTTCACAGTGAACGAGTGCTTTGTTGGTGTTCACCACTTGTTTCAGATCGATGGGCTTGTCGCTGTAGTGCGTGAAGGCGGCATCGGCATAGAAGGCTTGATAAGCCTGGATGATATCTTCGGCGGGTCGGTCGGTCTTTACCACGGCGGTACAGAATATGCCTCGGGCGAAGTCGCCACGATAGGGGATGAAGTCGATGGCGGCCTCCAGGTGACCTTGCAACTGTGTCAGCGATTGCCGTATTTCGGCGATATGCTGATGCTGGAAGGGCTTGTAGATGCTCAGATTGTTATTGCGCCATGAGAAATGTGTCGTGGCGCCGGGCTTCTGTCCTGCCCCCGTGCTGCCGGTGATGGCGTTCACGGCCACGTCGTCGGTCAACAGCCCCAATGAGGCGGCCGGCAGCAGTGCCAACTGTATGGCTGTGGCAAAACAACCGGGATTGGCCAAATGACACGCCTTTGCTATCTCCGCCTTGTTTATCTCGGGCAGGCCGTATACGAAATCATGGTTGTCGGGGGTGAGTGTACGATTACCGGTCAGAGTGCTGCCGCCTGTGCCCTTCAACCTGAAATCCTGTGCCAAGTCGATGATTTTCACTTTCTCGGGGATGGCATGCTCACGAAGAAACGCCTCGCTTTTGCCGTGGCCGAAGCAGAAGAACACCACATCTACTGCGTCGAAAGGCATCTGGTCGGTAAACCGCAGGTCGGTGTCGCCGATTAATCCCTCGTGCACGTCGCTCACCAGATTGCCCGCATTGCTCTCGGAGTTGGCAAACACAATCTCTGCCTCGGGATGATTCAAAAGCAGGCGAATCAGTTCGCCACCAGTGTAGCCTGCGGCACCTAATATTCCTATTTTGATCATATCATCTTTCTATTAATATCCAGGTTGTTTGGGAGCCAACAGCCATAGGATGATATAGGCCATGACACCTGTGCCAAGGCAGAAAAAGGCAGCGATGAATCCGGCGCGCACCAACAGCGAGTCAATATTGAAATACTCGCCCAGCCCGCCGCAGACGCCGCCGATTTTCTTGTCTGTCTGTGATAAATAAAAACGCTTTTGCATATCAGGTTGTTGTGCTATGATATAGTTTATGGATACGCCTTTTATCTCTCTTCATCAGGGTGGATGCCGTAATACACTCTCAGCGGAGTGCTCGACACCTTGATGAATCCCTTCGCCTCGTCAGCGGTCCAACCGGTCTGTGTCTCGCCGTATTCGCCCAGTTTCGACTTGGTCAGGTCGTTGTCAGAATCGATGCCTACGGCCTCAAAACCATAAGGACGGAGTTTCAGAATGGCGGTGCCGCTCACATTGCGCTGCGAAGAGGTCAACATGGCCTCGATGTCGGGCATCACAGGCTCCAGGTACTGACTCTCATGCAGGAACATGCCATACCAGTTGGCCACCTGGTCTTTCCAGTATTGCTGCCACTTCGATAGAGTTGATTTCTCCAGCAGACGGTGTGCCTCGATGATGAGTTTGGGGGCTGCGGCTTCAAAACCTACTCGGCCTTTGATGCCGATGATGGTGTCGCCCACGTTGCAGTCGCGGCCGATGGCATACGATGCGCCGATTTCCTCGATTTTCTGGATGGCCTTCACCTTGTCGCTGAATTCCTCGCCGTTCACTGCCTTGATTTCGCCTTTCTCAAAGGTGATGGTCAGCAACGACTCGTCTTTCTTGGCGGTCACGTGTTTCAGATAGGCTTCCTCGGGCAGTCCCTGAGTGGGGTCGAGCAATTCTCCGCCACAGATACTGGTGCCCCAGATACCTACGTTGTAACTGTATTTCAGTTTGGTGAAGTCGGCGAAGAAACCGTGCTCGTTGAGATAGTCCACCTCTTCCTTGCGGGTCAGTTTCTTGTCGCGTGTCAGGGTGATGATCTCCACGCCGGGGGCCATCACCAGGAAGGTCATGTCAAACCGTATCTGGTCATTGCCTGCGCCTGTGCTGCCGTGTGCGATGGCGTCGGCGCCAATCTCCTTGGCATAGCGGGCAATGGCGATGGCTTGGAAGATGCGCTCGCTGCTCACAGAGATGGGGTAGCAGTTGTTGCGGAGCACATTGCCAAAAATCATGTATTTCAATGATTTCGCATAATATTCCTGTGTCACGTCGAGCGTCACGTATGCTACGGCGCCCAGTTTATAAGCGTTCTCTTCGTTTTTCTTCAGTTGTTCGTCGCTGAAACCGCCTGTGTTGGCACAAGCGGCATATACGTCGTAACCGTCTTGCGTCAGTTTCATTACGGTGTATGAGGTGTCTAATCCGCCTGAAAAGGCTACCACTACTTTCTTTTTACCCATTTGATTGTTATTTAATATGATTTATTCTCTTGACAATTCCTCCGTTTCTTCAATCCTCTGATCCCTTGAACTCTCCGTCAATGCTCTGTATCCGCTCAATCACTTCCTGCGGTATTTTCGCGGGCAGATGTTCCTCAGGGTCATAAAGCATGGCGGTGCAGATACAATATTTGCGGCCCGTGCGTTTCAGAATGTCCACATTACAGCAACCCTCGCAACCACGCCAGAAGGCTTCGTCGTCGGTCAGGTCGGCGAACGTCACTGGCTGATAACCCAGTTCGGTGTTCATCTTCATCACGGCCGCACCGCTCGTCAGACTGAAAATCTTGGCGTGGGGCCAACGTGTGCGGGCCAATGAGAACGTCAGTTCCTTGATACGCTTGGCAACGCCTCTGCCGCGATAGTCGGGGTGGACTATCAATCCTGATGTTGTCACATACTGTTTGTTGCCCCAGGTTTCGATATAACTGAATCCGGCAAAACGGTCGCCCTCCAAGGCTATCACCGCTTTTGCCTCTCGCATCTTCGTGGTCACGTATTCATGCGTACGACGAGCAATACCTGTGCCGCGGACTTTTGCCGCGTCGGCTATTGTCTGTAGTATCGTATCAACATATTTCTCGTGCGACGCATCGGCCACTACCACTGTTATTTCTTCCATTTTTATCTTAAAGTCAGTTCATGTTGGGGAGAATCATATTGAGACCATTGATCACGTCTTTCTTCGACGCGCCTTCACGGATGACGATAAAGATAGTGTCATCACCTGCAATGGTGCCCAATATCTCGGGGATGTCGCTGTTGTCGATGTTGTAAGCGATACTGCTGGCATATCCGGGACGTGTCTTTATCACACCCGTGTTGCCGGAGAAATTGATTGACAGAAACCCCGAGGTCTGGAGCATCTCTGTCGCACTGCGTGGCTTGCTGATACGCTTATACATCGTCTCGTTGGGCAACACATAAACGTATTTGCCGTTCATGCTTGCCGCCTTCGCCACTTTCAACTGCTTCAAATCGCGGCTCAGTGTCGCCTGAGTCAGTTTGAAACCTTCTTTCTCCAGCGCTTGCAACACTTCTTCCTGACTGCCTAATTCCATGCTCGAAATCAGCATCTTCAGCGCTTCCATCCTACTGTTCTTTACTTTCATATCCGTATTTTTATACTTTTTGGCTTGCAAAAGTACGCATTTTTATGCATATGAAAAAATATTTATGCGGAAAAATGCATGATAATTGCATTTTGCCGCAAAAAATGTATAGAAATACAAACCCATATACACAATAATAGCCAGAGACAACTCTCTGGCTATTACCGTCTTTATCTTCTCGCCAATGTCTTCTGCTGACAACTGACTGTTGGCTGATTTTTAACATTTATCATCTGTCGCCCAAGATGCGCAGCAACCAGATGAAAAGGTTGATGAAATCAAGATAGAGGGCCAGAGAACCCATCAGCGCAATCTTGTGTGCCTGCTCATCGGGCTCCTCACACATGGCCAGCATTCGTTTGATCTTCTGTGTGTCCCAAGCGGTCAGGCCTACGAAGATAACCACACCCGCATAACTGATAATCAGGTCAAGCGTACTGCTGTGCATGAACAGATTCACCACCGTGGCGATAATCAGGCCGATGAGTGCCATGAACAGTATCTTGCCTATCGAAGAGAGGTCTGTCTTGGTCGTGTAACCGATCAGCGACATCACGCCGAACGTGCCCGCCGTGATGAAGAACACCTTTGCTATTGAGGTCTTCGTGTAAAAGAAAAGCAGCGGTGCCAACGTCACACCGTTGATGACCGAGTAGAGCACAAACATGATTGTGGCGGTCGTGATCGACATCTTGTGGATACGTGCACTGAGCGAAAACACCAGAATCAGTTCGCCGATAACCAGACCCCAGAACAAAAGTTGGTTGTTAAACAGCGTATAAATGAAACTCTCGTTCGACAATATAATCATCGAGGTGAAACCGGTAATCGTCAGTGCCAAAGCCATCCAAAGATAGACCTTGCGCATCAGGGCGGGGAAAGCCAGTGACAAAGCCCCTTCCTGCTCGTTGATCATTCTTGTTAATTCTTCTTGTGTCATTTTATTATGTGTAAATAGGGTTATTGATTTGTATTTGGTTGGCAAAAATATACCTTTCCACTCAATCTTCCAAATCTGAGCCTCCCTTTTTTCGATTTTTTTGCAATTTTCCCCTACATTTTCCGCTTCAGTCATGTGATCGGCCTGCTTTTTTATCCCATATATAATATATTATAATGTGTAAATCTCCTTTGTTTTTGTGGTTTTGTAAAGAAATCAGAAAACTTTTACCTAAAAGTGAAAATAATGCTGAAAAAATTTGTGGCATTGGAAATTTCGCCGTACTTTTGCATCCGCTTTCGGGAAAATTTTTCGGGGTTCAATGCTCCG
>CAMJAO010000077.1 GCA_946403615.1 uncultured Prevotellaceae bacterium | reverse complement strand
AAGTGACGATAATTCAATATCTGTGGCCGGAGAACAACGTATTACTCCCCTTGGTGCAAAACTTAGAAAATATAAACTGGATGAACTTCCCGAATTATGGAATGTGTTGAAAGGGGATATGAGTTTCGTCGGACCAAGACCAGATGTCCCAGGTTATGCTGACTTGTTAAAGGGAGAAGAACGTCAAATATTACAATTAAAACCAGGGATTACCGGTCCTGCAAGTCTAAAATATCGAAACGAGGAAGAATTGTTGGCTCATGTCGATAACCCTCAAGAATACAATGACAAAGTTATATATCCAGATAAAATAAGAATTAATTTGTTTTATTTGCAACATTATTCGTTTTTTGTAGATATAAAAATGATTTTGTGTACCATACTCGGTAAAAATATGATGTATAATGGTGAGATAATTTAATTGTTAATAAGTTCCATGTAGTATGTACCATCTTTCATGCATAATAACCTATGTTCCTCTCTTTCGTCATACCGCTTTATAATGCCGGGCAGTTTATCTCTACCTGCCTCGACTCCATATTCGCTGTCACTTTGGACAAGGACGAGTATGAGGTTGTCGTCATTGATGATGGCAGTACCGACGACGGAGCGGAGGTGGTGAAGAAGTATGCCGCCAAACATGATAACTTGCGGTTGATACGGCAGGCGAATAGCGGGGCGTCGGCTGCCAGAAATAAAGGCATCGAGGCTGCGCAGGGCGAGTTCATCTGGTTTGTCGATGCTGACGACCGCATAGAGCCGAAAATTCTCGATACGGTGTGGCAGATTTATCAAGAGAAGCCCGAGACGGAGATGTTCGGTTTCAACCATACCAACTGTTCGCCCGAAGAGCAGAAACCGATGGTAAGATACCGGAAACGTCTATCCACCGACGGTTGCGGGCTGATTAAGTCTGGCCCGTATCTCTACCTCTGGAATCGCATCTTCCGCAAGTCGGCCATCGGCGATACTCGTTTCCCGGTCGGTACACGCAATACCGAGGACTGGTATTTCGACCTCGTGGTGTTCATCCGCTTGCAACATGTGGAATGTATTCCCGAAAACGGCTATTATTATACCAGCGACAACCCCTTTTCCACACTTCGCAACCGTTCACGCGAAAGTCTCCGTAAAAATGCTGAAGACTCGCAATTGATGCATAGACTGGTGTGGGAGGAGATGCAGCGTCAAGATGACCCTGAAAAAAAACATCTCTTACGTCGGGCACTCAATTATAGCACGATGGGATTCTTTTGGGGAATGTTTCTTGACCATTTCCCAGTTAAGGACTATCACCGAGTCATCAAAAAGTACCGCGAGATGGGTCTGCACCCCATACGGAAGACCGGGCGTAAGAATCCGGACCGATTCCTCATGCTTGCCAATCGCCCTTGGTTGCTCTATCCTGTCGTGGGCGTCAGGAATTTCTTCGCAAAAATCCTTGCTCCATTCAGAAAAAGCAAGTAATTTTGCTTTTTGGTAATAACAAAACAGTCAATAAATAGCAATAAGAGACCAAAAACATGAAAAGAATTTATTTATGCCTGGCTCACATGAGCGGCAATGAGATGAAATATATCCAAGAGGCGTTTGACACCAACTGGGTGGTGCCTCTCGGGCCCAATGTCAATGCTTTCGAAGAGGATTTGGAACGCTTTGTAGGCGAGGGTAAACACGTTGTTGCCCTTTCTGCCGGCACAGCTGCCATACATTTGGCCATGGTCTATCTTGGCATCGGTCCGGGCGATGAAGTCATCTGTCAGTCTTTCACCTTTGCCGCGTCATGCAATCCTATCGTTTATCAGGGTGCGACTCCCGTTTTCGTCGATTCTGAGGAAAAGACGTGGAACATGGATCCCAACCTGCTGGAAGACGCCATTCGCGACCGTATTGCCAAGACTGGTCGCAAACCCAAAGCCATCGTCCCCGTCTATCTCTATGGTATGCCTGCTTATATCGATGAGATTATGGAGGTGGCCAACCGCTATGAGATACCTGTGATTGAGGACGCGGCAGAGGGCTTTGGCTCGAAATACCGCGGACGGATGACTGGCTCAACCGGTATGTTCGGCATCATGTCGTTTAACGGCAACAAGATGATCACTACATCAGGTGGCGGTGCGCTGATTTGCCCCGATGAAGAGGTGAAACGCAAAATCATGTTCTATGCCACACAGGCTCGCGAACCCCTGCCTTACTACCTGCATAAGGAAATCGGATACAACTATCGACTAAGTAATGTATGTGCTGGTATCGGACGAGGACAGATGACCGTGGTGGATGAGCATTTGCGTCATCACCGGCGATTGGCTAAAATGTACAACGAGGCGTTGGCTGACATGGATGGCATACAGGTGCATCTTGCTCCTGAAGATTATATGGAACCCAACTATTGGCTGAACACCGTCACGGTTGATCCTGCTAAGACAGGTTTCGATTATGACCAACTCCGCTTGCGTCTGGATGAGGCGGGTGTGGAAAGCCGTCCGTTATGGAAACCGATGCACACCCAACCCGTGTATAAGGATGCTCCTGCCTACGTCAATGGCGTGTCCGAGCGGCTCTTCGCCAAGGGCCTTTGTCTCCCCTCTGGCCCCATGGTCACTGACGAAGACTTCGACCACATTGTCCGCGTGATCAAAACAGCACGATAACTCCGGGAATCTCTACATAGCCCTGAAACTATCTGAACACCCCGATACCCTTCAATAACTCATCACCCCTCTCGATAAAAATGAAAAAACTGTTAGATAAAATCCTCAACTGGTATTTCTCCAGGAATGCGTTGCCTTATTGGATCGTGTTCATCATGGACTGCCTGATATGCTATTTTTCAGGCTTGTTCGTGTTTTGGATGTACTACAATGGTGCCGTCACATTGGGCAATATCGCCATCTTGTCGAAAACCATCGGATTGTATATGTGTTTCAATCTGATTGGTTTCCGCCTGTTTCATACCTACAGCGGGGTGTTGCGTTATTCGTCTTTTGTCGATTTGCAGCGGGTGGGTTATGCGATGGCGCTATCGTGTATCTTGGCGCTCATCTTCCACTATCCGATTTTCTACACTGATTGGCATTTCATCCGTTTGCAGGGCCGACAGATTATCGCCATGTATGTCGTGGCCACCATTCTGATGTGGGCCGTGAGGGTGCTTGTCAAGGTGCTTTACGATGTGGTGTTCAGTTCCGAGAAAGGTGCGCGGACATTGATTTACGGCGTTGCTGACGGTGGCGTGGGACTGGCGAAGAACATCCGCAATAACAAACATTCGAAGTTTCAACTCAAGGGCTTCATCTCTCACGACGACAGCATGGTCAACAACCTGCTCATGGGCGTGAAAGTCTTGGCGGTGAAAGATGATTTCCCAGAACTGTTGCGTGAGATGAATATCGGCGCGGTATTGGTCTCGCCGTTACAGAATGAGTCATTCCGTGACAACCAGCGTCTGCAAGACTATCTTATCGATGCCGGCGTGAAGATTTACATGTCGGAGAGCGTGAAGGAATGGCAGGCCGACGAGGAGTTCAACCCGTCGAAACTGAAGGAAATCAGCATCGAGGACCTTTTGCCGCGAAATGAGATCGAGGTCGATATGCAAAAAGTGGGCGAAATGCTTACTGGCAAGAAAATCCTGCTCACGGGTTCGGCTGGCAGTATCGGCAGCGAGATTCTCCGTCAGATTTCCGATTATCATCCCGCTGAACTGATGCTCATCGATATTGCCGAGACTCCCCAGCACGACATACGCCTGATGATGAGTCAGCGATGGCCAGAAATTAAGACCACGACGGTTGTCGGTTCCATCTCTAACCGCGACCGCATGGAGATGATTTTCCGTCGGTTCCGACCCGACTATGTCTTCCATGCCGCGGCTTATAAACATGTGCCGATGATGGAGGACAACCCCTCTGAGAGCATACAAAACAATGTCTATGGCACAAAAGTGATAGCCGACTTGAGTGTGAAATATGGGGTGAAGAAATTTGTGATGCTCTCAACCGACAAGGCGGTCAATCCCACCAATGTCATGGGCTGCTCGAAACGTATCTGCGAGATTTATGTGCAGAGTCTCGACCAAGCCATCAAAGAAGGAAAGGTCAAGGGTGTGACGCAATTCGTGACTACCCGTTTCGGCAATGTTTTAGGCTCTAACGGTTCGGTAATACCTCTGTTTGAACGTCAGATTAAGGCAGGTGGTCCTGTCACCGTCACCGATCCTAATATCATACGCTATTTCATGTTGATTCCCGAGGCATGTAAGCTGGTGCTCGAGGCTGGTACGCATGGGAAGGGCGGTGAGATTTTTGTCTTCGATATGGGCAAACCTGTTCGCATCGCCGACCTGGCTCGTCGTATGATACAGTTGAGCGGTGCCAAAGGCGTGGAAATCAATTATACTGGTCTGCGTCCCGGCGAGAAACTCTACGAAGAGGTATTGTCGAACGATGAGAACACCAAACCGTCGTTCCATCATAAGATACGTATCGCCTGTGTGCGTGAATACGATTTCGACGCTGTGAGCCGCGAGATAGATGATCTCATCGCTATCGCCGACACCTTCGATGATATGCGCATTGTGGCGAAAATGAAAGAGATAGTTCCGGAGTATATCTCCAAGAACTCTGTCTTCTCAGAACTCGATGGAGAAACTGCCTCTGCCGCTCCCGAAAATCCGTCTGCTCTTGAGGATAATGTATGACTCCTAGTGATTGATTCTTCTTCATTAAGTAGCGATCGTTAGTCATTCCACATCTTTTTTCCTAATTGGAACAGTTTCTCTCTTTCCTTCGTTTTTCACTCGATGACAATTGCCCTATGCCGGAGCGTCTCGATGAGATGGACTGGGACGGGCTTTTGGAATTTGGCAGGAAACAGACCATTGTTGGGGTGCTCTACCATGGATTGAAGCGTTTGGAGGGCAGACCTGAAAGGCCCGACAAGTATAAAGTCATAGAGTGGTATGCCGCCAACGAGGAGATTGCGAAAGACAACGAGAAATTGAATCGGGCATCGGCTAAAATCACCTATCTGCTCTATAAGAAAGACGGTATCAAAGCATGCGTGCTGAAAGGGCAGGGCAATGCGCTGATGTATCCCGACCCTATGATGCGCACCTCGGGCGATATCGATTTGTGGACTTCGCTAACAACCGACGAGTTGTTGAGTTTCATCATGAAGGTGTCGCCTGAATCTGGCATCGAGTATCATCACATTGATTTCCCCGCATTCGATGATGCCGTCACTGAGATACACATCATTCCTTCGTTCATGGGCAACTTGTTCTATGAGCGACGCTTGAAAAAATATTTCGAGCAGGTAAAAGCCGACCAGTTCCGGCAGATAGTCAGTCTGCCCGGTGGGGCGGGACGAATCTGCGTGCCCACTGACGGTTTCAACCGCATCTTCCAACTGTCTCATGTGATGCACCATTTCTTCTTCGAGGGGGTGGGGTTGCGTCAGATTGTCGATTATTATTATCTCCTGCGTCGTGGTTTCACTGAGGAGGAGCGTGCTGCCGATGAACAGTTGCTCAAACGGCTCAATATGCATAAGTTTGCAGCCGGGCTGATGTGGCTGTTGCATGACACCTTGGGGCTCGATGAGCGTTATCTGCTGGTAAAACCCAATGAGAAAGTGGGTCGCATGCTCCTCGATGAGGCGATGAAGGCCGGCAATTTCGGACATCATGACGACCGTTATCACTTCAAGGGGCTGTCCGTCTATACACAATATTTTGTAGAGATATACCGCAACCTCCATTTCGCGTGGCAGTTCCCTTCAGAAACCATCTGGGGACGCCCCGTCTCACGATGGTATCACATGTATTACAAATGGCGGTTGAGGCGTAAAGCCAAACGGCTAAAACAAAAGGGAAACAAGTCTTAACGCTTGTTTCCCTTTTTTGTTGTCTGTTTGGTGTTTCCTTTCTTGGTGGCTTTGACAGTCTTTGCTTGTTCTTGTTTCATGCTGTCGCGCCATTCGGTGTACTGTCGCTCAAGATGCTCGGAGTACGGACGGTTGCTGCGTGATTTCAGCAGACTGAATGTGCCCAGCGCCACGATAATGAAAAAGAACACCAAAGCACTCTTCCACAACCTTACGGGCTTGTTCATGATGCCCGTCTCGGTCTGAGGGTAGGGTGTGCCGCATTTCTTGCATTTCTTCTCTCCGTTTTGCTGCAGGGTTCCGCATTTCTCACAAAACAGCTGCGGATGGAGCAACGCGCCACAGCGCTCGCAATACACATTTTGCGAGCGTTGTTTTTTCTTGCATTTCGGACAGGCAGTTTTCACGGATATGGTTTAGTGTTGAGGGTTTAGGGCTTAATGCTCTTTCTGAGGAGTTCGAGAGTTTCAGGAGTACAGACATTAGTCCGATGTGGTGTAGTTTTAGTGTTCTAATCACTCTTTCCTCTCGGGGAGGGATGGGGAAGGGTCTTTGCTGCCTACTCCCATTTGAAATTATCGAGGCCGGCGCCGATTTCGAAGTGGTAGCGCACGATGCCGAGATCGATTTTTGTCCACGGACCGATACCTGCTTTGGCTTTCACGCGGTTGCCTTTCTTTAGTGTCAGGGTGAACCGTTGCTGGTTGAGTGCCGTCGGGGCGAGAAGGGCGGCATCCACACCACGCAGAAACCAGTCGGGGGCTTCGCCTTTCACCTTCATAACTTTTTCGCGCTCTTTTATTTTATGTGCCGCGCCCGGGTTGGCTCCGTAGCCGATGGCAATGACGCAGACCAATTCCTCGTCGGCAGCGATGCTCATCACCTCATGGTTTTTCGAGTAGGTCAAGGCTACCCAACAGGTGTTCAGCCCCATCATCTGAGCTTTCAGCACCAGCCGTTCGCCGAAATAGCCGGCTTTCATCTTCAGGTAGCGTGATTTTTTTCCTGCAATGACCAGGTAGTTGCGCACATTCTGAAACCTGCCATAGTGCACCCATTTCGACTTAAAAGCCTTCGGGTCGTCTACCACCAGTTGGATGTGCATGCCTGTGTCGTGGTTGCATTCGTTGATTTCCGACTGCAATTCCCTGATTTGCTCTATTGTCAGAGGCCGTTCGTCATAGATTCTCACGCTGTGGCGCTGTTCTATCGCTTCTTCTATAGTCATGTTGCAAAGGTAACAAATAAATACGAAAAAAGGAATATGAAATGCGAAATATCGTCGGTGGAGTGAATTATTAGCATATAATGCCTTTTTCGTCAAATATCAATAAAAGGGGATGGCGAAACGAACATATATCGCAAAAAAGTTGTATTTTTGCAGACATAACACTAATATAATGTAATTATGACAGAAATTCACAAGCAATATAGACTGTCTTCAATGGAAGAGCCCACAGATGAGATGCTGCAAGCATTGATGGAGGATGTGGCGGCTGAAGCTCGCAAATCGATGGCTAATGCTGAGGCTGAGAAGAAACGCAGGCTACAGGCTGTGGCCGATGAAATTTCTGCATGGAAGGCTGAACAATGAGTACAAAAAGGCCTACACTTTGTATCGTGGCAGGACCAAATGGATCTGGTAAGACAACCACGACAGTTCAACTGCTCAATGATGAATGGGCGGCTGATAGTTTATACATCAATCCCGACAATATCGCACAAGAGACTTTTGGCGACTGGAATTCTCAAGAGGCAGTACTGAAAGCCGCAGAACTGGCAACACGACAGCGTTACGACTGTTTGCAGCAAGGTCGTAACTTCGTATTCGAGACAGTGTTCTCCTCTCAAGAAAAGCTGGATTTTCTTTATAAAGCAAAACAGGCAGGTTACTTTATCAGGCTATTTTATGTCTGTACTTCTGACCCTGCCATCAATGTTTCCCGAATTACTCAGCGGTATCTCAATGGTGGCCATGAAGTTCCAATCTCCAAGGTCATCTCCCGATACTACAAGTCGTTGCAGAATGCAGCGAAAGCCATCACATTTGTTGATCGTGCTTATATCTACGATAATTCCATTGATGGCCAACTGCCTCGTTTGCTCTATCGCACCGTTGACGGAATGGTATTCAAACAATATACTGACGACATTCCTGAATGGGCACTGGCAATATGCAAATAAATAACTACAACCTGTCCTTCTGATTCTTTAGGTGGATTGAATTTACCGCCAAAAGATCTTACAAAATAATAAGCCGGAAGATGACTCGGGGAATCATCGTTCCGGCTTTAGTATGAATGTGAACTCGGAGAAAAACTTCTTATTCGGTCAGTTCTGGTGGCAATGTGGGCATGGCTCCGTTTTGGGTGCATACGTATGCGCTGACCTGCACGGCGGTGCGATGGGCTTCAGCCACGGATTTACCGTTGAGGATGGAACCGACGAACGAACCCGTGAATGAGTCGCCGGCACCGACTGTATCGGCCACCTTGACTTTCGGTGTCTCTTGGAAAGACATCTGTCCGGGAGTGAACACATACGAGCCGTTGGTGCCGCAGGTGAGCACCAGCATGTCGAGGTTGTACTTGCCGAGTA
>CAMJAO010000076.1 GCA_946403615.1 uncultured Prevotellaceae bacterium | reverse complement strand
GTGGGCTTTCAGCGGCAAGCGTGTGAAGCTGCTGGTGGGCGCCTCATCGGCCGACATCCGACTCCAACAGCCTGTCACCATCAAGGGCGAAACGGTCAAGAAACCCATCCGCGACTATTATTTCTCTGAGACGACCATCGAGTAAAATCTTTTTTAATAAAAAAACTACCCCGCTCCTTTCGCTTCAGGGATGGGGCGGGGTAAGATTTTTAACTTACTGATTATCTGACCATTCATTGCTGCTTATTTATATTTGTGGGTCATGATTTAGAACACTCAAACCTCATTACTCGGACCTCAACCTAAAAAAAATACATTTTCTAACTTAATTATTATCCATTCCGATCGTATTATAGGTGAATGACACGTTCTGAGTTTGAACATATCGCAGCACCTTTGCGCCAAAAAGTGCTGAGAGTGGGCCTCGATTTCTTTGGCAACCGTGAGGATGCCGAGGACTCGGCACAAGAGGCCATGACTCTCTTATGGCGCTATTGCGAGCATATCGACTCGAACAGGAACGTGGATGCACTGGCGGTCAGAGTGGCGAAAAACTGCTGTATCGATATATACAGGAAACGGCAGCGCCGAGGTGTCACAGTCAGCATAGACCCGCTGATTCAACAACCGGCCGACCTCACGCCCTCGCCGCACGACCAACTGGTAGCGGAGGATGAGCAACGGCTCCTGGGCAATGCCATAGCCACGCTGAAACCCCGCGAACGACAACTCTTTGAGATGCGGCAGAAGGAAGGACTCTCAACCGCGGAGATAGCCGTGCAGACGGGCATCCCGAAATCTTCCGTGGCGTCAATCATCTCTGCGGCGAGAAAAAAAGTATTTTCAGAACTACGAAAACAATGGAATCAATGAAGGATAAGGACATTCAACAACTCATAGACAAGTATCTCGAAGGGGAGACATCTCCGGCGGAAGAAAGTCTGTTGGCACGTGCCCTCTATCGTCATGAGCAGAAAGGCAGCGAGATGCCAGAAGAGTGGCAGACCATACGCCTGATGCTTGGTGAATGGGCGATGGGCGAGGCGGCATACGATGAGATGATGTCCGAGCGCCAACAAACCTCACAAAGGATAACTCCCCTCGGAACACAGCACGGCGGTCGTCTTTGGCGCAAGTTGGCCGTTGCGGCTTCACTGCTTTTGTTATTCGGTATTGGGGCCTCGCTGCTGTTCAGGGGGAGCAATTCCTCATCATCCACTGACACACTCACTCAGGCCCAAGATGACGGTAAAGACACCGGCTCTCAGCCGGAGCCGTCTGTCATGGAAGAAGAGGGCATTTCCGAGACTGCACTCCCCGGCAGTGCCAGTACGCTCTCGCCGAAAGAGAGATATCTGGTGGCGGAGAACAAACCGAAAGTTACCCGTCCTCAAACGGCATCTCAAACTGTTGCCGCAAGGGATGACTCTCGCCCCCATGCAGAAAAAGAGGTGGGGATGACCCATGCACATGAGACCTCTTCCATGGGAGACGATTTGGCCCTGAAACGGACAAAATCTTCCGCTGATGAGTTTTTCCCATCCTATGCGACCGCTAACGGAGAGGCGCTCTACGCATCTCTTTCTGCGGCCGACACAACCTATCAAGACCCGGCCAAGATGAACGATTTTATCGAGAAATTGGCCTCCTATAATGAAGTGAAGGAAGTGATGTTGGAATGCAGTGTCACCTCGAAAGACAGTGCGGTGGTCAGCGCGGCCTATGTCTTCCCCGACAAAGAGGAAATCAACCTCTTCGCCCGTCTTTTGCAAGCGGCCTGTTCGTACGAAGACACCACACCCGGATACCATCTGAATTTCACCCACCAGCAATTCTTCTTCTGTCTGGAAGATCCGAAGAATAAGCGGAGATACCTCTGGATGGCCGAGCGCATCAACGGCAACAGAATACTGTTGTTCAAGACCTACTCTCCATTAGGCACGGCCATGTCGGCCGCCTGCTATCAGGACTTCCGCGAACGGATCACGCATACCCGTTTCAGTTCGCTTAATTACTAATCAAATCTATCATATCACAACACAGAACGCTTAAAGTTACATCGTTATGAGATCATTCATTATTACCCTTATCACGCTGTTGTCCCTCGTCAGTCTTTGCGCGCGGGCTCAGCAAAAACCACTGCAGCGAATCTTGGCAAAAAGCACGGGCGTGATGGTGCCCTGCCCGGTGGCGGAATATGACAAGAAAACCAAGAAAGAGACGGTCACATGGCATAGCACCAATAACGCATGGATCAAGGATTTCTGCTGGGTGAAGAATGTGAAGGTCGAGGAAGACTTTGACAACATATTCCCTGAACTCAGCGGCAACCAGAATCTTTTCTGGAACGACGCCATGGTTCCCATGAGTTGGATGTTGACCGAAGAGAACGACGAGACCGTCTTGCACTGCTATTTCCGAATGCCTGCCGATGAGGTGACGAACCTGTGGCTGGCTTCCGAGGAGGCGTGTCTCGTAGATAATGAGACGGGAGTGCAATACCGCATCCGACGCACAGAGCCCGACACCTTCCGCAAGCATTTCGGCGTGAGGGCGAAGAAAGGATCGGTCATCGACCTGAAAGTCGTGTTCCCCCCGTTGCCAGAGACGACTACTCAGATTACCATCTTCGGCATACCCAACTGGTATCTGGTGGGCAATAACGTGACCATCAGAAACAATTTCAACGGGAAGGCAAGAGCGTTGGCCTATGACCAGCAGCCCCAGTACCACCAACCACGACTGTTACAGCAACACCTCAGCGAAGACAAACCCTACAACAGACAGAATTGGAACACATGGCAGGTCTATACCGACGCCCATCTCATCAAACCTGTGAAGGACCAGACCATGGCCGTCTGGCTTACACCCGAGGCTACTTATTTAGCATTGGCTGCCGAGCAGAACTGGTCGAAAGAGTATTTCGGATTTGAGTCGAGAACAGTGCTCGTAGGTCCCACCGGACATCAGTATCGTCTGCGCGAGGTGCAGGGATTGCCCCTCGACCAATTGTTCTTCATGGAAGGCAATGCGGGCGATTATATCTCATTCATGATGGTGTTCGAGCCGTTGCCGGTCGATATCAGCACCTTCTCTTATATCGCACCGGAAGGCGAACCCTTCAGCGCATGGGGTGCTAACTGGAGTGGTACGGTTCTGCTCAACCTCAGCATCGATGCGCTGCGCTCCAACCAACCGCTCTTCGATTACCGCTCACGAGTGGTGGTGAAATAAAACCACTATCGTCTGACTATAAACTTATCAACTATATTCAAGCACATTTTCCCCTCATTGAGGAGGGTAGGGGGAAGTCTGTCTTATATGTAAATCATATTCTGTAACACCGCTTTCAATAATAAGATAAAAGATGTCTTCAGGATTATCAAAAAAAGTACAAATGAAAAAAGTACAAAAGCCCCTCATCGCCCCATGCAACTCGTTACATCCTACTCCCTCCCCTCGGGGAGGGATGGGGTGGTGGCTCCGTCAGCTCTGTTTAAGGAGATTTGTAATCCCCGTTCTCCTCGCCATCTTTACCCTGACTGCGCAGGCGCAGGACAACCGTCAGAATGACAAGAAAAAGGAGAAAACCGTCGGACTCGGCGGATATGTCTCTGACTCGTTCACCAAAGCGTATATACCGAAAGACAGCCTGAAGATTCTTTTGCTGCGTTCCGACTCAACACTCGTCGATACGGTCAATATCTATCAGTATACGAGTTATCAGGGGTTCACGTCCACCTATTATAACGTGAACGTGCCCGCCAAACCCGCCAAATACATCTTCAAGGCCACGCATCCTGACTATGAGACCACATATCTGAATTACGATATCAAATACATCGGGCGCAACCGCTCGTTCGAACTCCCTCCGCTTCGCATGAAGCGAAATCAGAAAAAATATGTCAAAGACGCGGGCGCGCTCGACGAAGTGGTGGTCCAGGCCACTCGTGTGAAAATGGTCTATAAGGGCGATACCATCGTCTTCAATGCCGATGCTTTCAATGTGCCGCAAGGCTCGATGCTCGACGGGTTGATCAAGCAACTGCCCGGCGTGGAACTGCGCGAGGGCGGCGAGATTTACGTCAACGGCAAGAAGGTGGAGAACCTGACGCTCAATGGTGCCGATTTCTTCAAGGGAAAGAACAAGATGATGCTCGAAAACCTCCCTTATTACGCCGTGAAAAATGTGCAGGTCTTTAACAAACAGACTCCCAAGAGCAAATTCATGGGGAAAGACGTGGAACAGAAGGAATACACGATGGATGTGGTGCTCAAACGGGAATACAGCGTTGGAGGCACGGCTTTCATCGAGGGCGGATACGGCACCGACCACCGCTACAAGGCCAAAGGCTTCGGCCTGCGCTATTCTGACCACAGCCGTGCCGTGCTCTTCGGAGGGGCCAACAACATGAATGAATACATCGACTATGACCGCGAAGGCAATGACCGGGGGCGGACTGAAGCCTCGGGCAACCGTGATGTGAGGCAATTGGGCGGGCTCTGGTCTCTCCACACTCCCGAAGAGCGCGTCACCAACAGCACGGAATACAACCTGAGGTGGGAAGACAATTACGCCGAGAGCAGGCGGCAGTCGGAAAACTACCTGGCGGGAGCAAGCACCTTCGGACAGTCGCAGGGGTCAGGAAACAACAGACCTTTCCGATTGAATGTGAGCAACAATTTCCAAATGCAAAAACCGCTATTCGTCTATTCATGGCTCAATTTCAATTATAACCACGGGCATCGCGACAGTGAGGACACGTCGCTCACAGCCATGGACCTGCTCTTCAACGACAGTATCAACCAAAACCTGAGTAAAACCCTGAGCAAGAGCGATGCCATCAATTTCAACATGACCAACCAAGGCAGTGTCAAACTGCCCTGGGGCGACTATCTGGAGATGATGGTGGATGTGTCGGCCGACCGCTCATGGAACAACCACACCTTCTCGCAAGACCGGTATAAGTTTTTCAACACCGGCACGATCGACCAGCGCAACCAATATTATGACACTCCCTCGAAATCGTTTGGCATCTCGGGAAGTTTGAGTTATAGGGTGCAACTTTCTGAGAAGTTTTCGGTTTCGCCTAATTTCACCATGGGATACAGTGAAAGAGAGAACGACACCTGGCTCTACCGCTTAGACCGTCTGGGTGAGGCTTGGGCTGTCGACGGCCGTCACCGGATGGGGATGATACCCTCTACTGCCGACTCCCTGCAATTGGCTCTCGACCGTCCCAATTCCTCTGAGCAGCAGTCGCGCGAGAATCTCTTCTCGGCCGGTATTGAATTTCAACTGTCTCATTCATCCCCCGATAGTTATTACTACATCGTGGGCCGCTTGAGAGAGAAATTCCAGCGCAACCACATGCGCTACGACAGTGATGTGCTGCACGCCGCGATGAACAAAAACTATAGCTTGCCGGATGTACTCATACATTTCGCCTATTCGTTCGACAATTATCATAAGACACTGAACGGAATGGTGCAGAACAATTCACAACTGCCCGACATAGGTATGATGGTCGATATCACTTCCACCAACAATCCCCTGAATATTTCAAAGGGTAACCCAGACCTCAAACCGATGTCAATATGGCATGCGCAGGTCAATTATGGTGTCCGCAAAGACAACATCGACCAGAACATCAGCGTGGGAGCCTATGGCACCTTCCAGCACAACGCATTCTCCAATGCCTACACCTATGACCCCGCAACTGGTGTATATACCTCATGGATGGAGAATATCAACGGCAACTGGAATCTTACCCTCATGTTTGATTACAACCGGGCATTGGGTAAAAAGAAATATTGGCACATCGGTTCCAATCTCAATGTGAACATCGGGCAGAGCACCGACATGGCATCCATGACCGGGCAGACAGAGAGTCAGCGCAACCGCGTCACTTCCACGAATTACACTTTATCACCCAATCTCCGATATCAGCGCAATAAACTGTCATTCACACTGAGAGTCAGCGGCTCATGGCAACATCTGCACCGTAGCATCGAGGTGAGCAAACAACCGACAAATGTTTATGATTTCTCTTACGGTGTCAACGCCAACTACCAACTGCCATGGAACCTGACCATCGACACCGACTTGGCCATGCACTCACGGCGCGGATATGCCGAGGCCGATATGAACGACAACCGACTCTACTGGGATGCCACACTGACAAAGACATGGAAACAGGGCCGCTGGGTGGCCAAACTCAAAGGTTACGACCTGCTCGGAAAGGTCACGCAATGGCAATACTATGTCAACTCGCAAGGCCGCTCCGAGACTTGGACCAACAACATGCGCCGCTATGTGTTGCTCTCACTCGCATACCGGTTTACCCTCACACCCAAAAAATAAGAAATACGAAGATGAGGAGTTATAATGAGCCCCAATAAATAGCCGTATGGACTTACTTCATGTAAGTCCGGCATGTGTGATTAGTTTGTCGAATGATTTCAGATTACATGAGGTACAGATTATTGTCTTTATACCGATAATACCATCAAGAAATGGAAGAGAAATTCAATGTCAATCAGCATGGTTTGGACCTCAGCCTGTTGCGCGAGTTTTGTGAGCGCGAGGGCGAGCCCGTCAGTTATAATAAAGGCCAGCAGATGGAGCAGGAGGGCCGGCGGTCACAGTGGTTCGCATACGTCACTCAAGGATGTTTCAAATACATGACACGAGGGCTCAGCGACGGGTGCGACCACATCACATGGTTCTCGTTCGAAGGTGAGTTTGTGGCCGACTATCCCCGTTTCTTATATGGCCATCCGTCACAGGTCACCATCGAGGCCATGATGCCCAGCCGTGTGCTCAGGGTCTCTGGTGAGCAATTATTAGGGCTGTTCGAGCAGAATATGGAAATGATGCGTCTTCGTGCGCTCATCGGCGAGCATCTGCTCAGTCAGATGAATGCGCGGTACATCGATCTGCATCGCACTACGCCTCGTGAGCGTTATGAGATGCTGCTCCAGCGTTGTCCCGGCATTGTCAGCCACCTCCACCTCAAAGCCATAGCATCCTTCCTTAACATCACTCCCAAAACACTCTCCATCATCCGTCGCGATGTCACCTTCGAGAGCATGGATTCATGACCTCACCGTGGCCATAAGTGAAAAATTTCCCTTAAAATAGTCCTCTCCGACCCCGATTTTCTTTACTTAAGTTAAGACTTTCACCAGAAGGACCTTTTTTTTTGCTATTTTGTGAAGGCACTTTCATCAGGCTTTTCATAATTTTGTACTCACATCGAGCACCTCGTGTGCTCTCGATTTCATAAACTCAATCGTATGTGGGCAGTTAGCGACGTGAGTCGCCGCTGCCCATTTTTGGTGAGCATAAATGACTCAAGTTGAAAATAACAGTTTGTCTTCAAAAACCATGACAACTATAAACAACAAACTGCCCCAGCTGTCCTTTCCAAGGAGGGGCAGGGGCGGATGCCATTGATATGATTTATGTAAGAGAGATTAGTGTCCAAACATACGGCCGTAGGCCATTCTTGTTGTTACTTGTTGTCTTTGTTGAACAATTTGTCTTATGAAACAGTTTGCCTTGAAAACAACCGTGACAACTAATAACAAACCACCCCTCTTTCAACTTTCTCCTACTTAAACCGGTAGAAAGCACCGACGGTGAAATAGATGGGATAAAGAGTCTGCTCCACAGCCTTGAAATCGCCGGGGAAGATACCTGTCAGTCCCCAGTTGAGGTCGGCCGACACACCGAGACGTTTCCCCAATTGCCAGTCGGCACCCACTCCGAGACCAAACTGGAAATTGCGCATCTCGTTGTCAAAGTCGTAGGTGGCCCATTCGCCTTCCTTTGAACCTATCAGAACCTTGGGGCCTGTAGGGCTGCCCTGACGGAGATAACCGTCGGAAGCGATTCCGCTGAAATCCTTACTCAACAACAGCGAGAAATAGGGACCGCCTCTGAGCGTCACCTTCCTTCCCAATTGCAACGTGGCCTGGACTGGCAGAGTAAGCATCCACTGGGTCGCTTTCTGACAGACATGACCCGTAAAGAGACCTTCTATCGCAGTACCGCCTTTTATCAACTCCATATGATAGCCTTTGGTGGTGACATCGCCATTCATACCTTTGTTCTCAAAATGCAGGCCGACAGAGACTCCCCATTTCTCATGAATCGGAAGCAGGTGATATGTATTGTCAATAAAGCGAGGTGCCCCGCCTGTCTTATGTATATCCGCCCGTTATCCGTGAGCATATAAACAAGGAAAACCACCCCGATTCACACCTTATGGTGAAACATTTTTCCCAAAATCCTTTACCTAAGTTAAGACTTTTACCCTCGGCACCCGATTTTTGACTTTATCCGAGGGTTATTTGTAAGGCTCTTTGTACCTTTGACGAAAAATATAACACCTTGCCACTTAAATTTTCTATAACAACAACGTAAACTATTATAGTATTGCATAATCTAATTCATGCATCTGACATGAACAAGAAAACCATCATCACCATCCTCCTCGCCCTCGTCTGGGTGGCGGGACTGGCACAGACAAG
>CAMJAO010000075.1 GCA_946403615.1 uncultured Prevotellaceae bacterium | reverse complement strand
CACTTGTCGTTTACGATGACCTTTCAAAACAGGCTGTCGCTTACCGTGAGGTGTCGCTCATCTTGAGACGCCCCTCCGGACGTGAGGCTTACCCTGGCGATGTGTTCTATCTGCACAGCCGTCTGCTCGAAAGAGCGGCGCGTATCAATGACCAGCAAGAGGTGGCCGAGGCAATGAACGACCTGCCTGAATGTCTGAAAGGACATGTCAAGGGCGGCGGTTCGCTCACGGCTCTGCCTATCATCGAGACACAGGCCGGCGACGTGTCGGCTTACATCCCCACCAATGTCATATCTATCACCGACGGACAGATCTATCTCGAGACCGACCTCTTCAACCAGGGATTCCGGCCTGCCATCAACGTGGGTATCTCTGTCAGCCGTGTCGGTGGTTCGGCTCAGGTCAAGAGTATGAAAAAGGTGGCTGGTACGCTCAAAATCGATATGGCGCAGTATCGTGAACTTGAGGCTTTCTCGAAGTTCTCAAGTGATATGGATGCTGTCACTGCCATGACCCTCGACCGCGGACGTAAAAACAATCAGTTGCTCATTCAACCCCAATATAGCCCCATGGCTGTGGGCGAGCAGATTGCCATTCTCTATTGCGGTACAAGAGGACTCATGCACGAGGTGCCTGTCGATAAGGTCAGAGAGTGTCAGGATGCTTTCCTCGACAAACTGCGTTCCACTCATCAGGATGTCATCGACTTCCTCGGTAGCGGAAAAATCGATGATAACGCCACGAAGGTCGTAGAAGAGGTCATGGCCGACATAGCCGGACAATATAAACTGTAATAGCCTATGCCGTCGCTCAAAGAAATAAAAAACCGTATCGCTTCGGTCAACAACACCCGAAAAATCACATCGGCCATGAAAATGGTGGCTTCTTCGAAGTTACACCATGCGCAGGTGGCGATTGAGAACATGTTGCCGTACGAAACGATGCTTGAGCATATTCTCAAAGTGTTTCTCGCTGCTGAGGCTGAGTCGCAAACCCCTTATGACGTCGAAAGACCCGTCAAAAAGGTGGCACTCATCGTGTATGCGTCAAACAGCAGCCTCTGCGGGGGATTCAACTCCAATATCATCAAAATGATGATTCAGGCTGTCGAGGAATACAAATACCTCGGCATGGAGAATATTCTCATTTATCCGGTTGGAAGAAAAGTGGCGGAGAAAGTGACAAAATTAGGACTTAGGTCCGCGGGAGATTTCACAAGCCTCGCTGATAAACCTAACGTCGCTGAATGTATTGACATGGCGGTGGAGTTAGGGAGAATGTTCAGAGAAGGCGAAGTGGATAGGGTCGAGATGATTTACCATCATTTCAAAAGTGCAGGTTCACAGGTGCTTACCAGAAAAACCTTCCTGCCTATCGACCTTACCACCGAACTCGACCGTGACCACGAGCGAGACCTTTCTTCAAATATAGTGACGAGAGAGGCACAGGAATATCTGAGAAAAAGGAAGAAACGCGAAGAAGAACAGGAAAGGGAGCAAGTGAAGCCCCTCAATGATAACTTCATCGTGGAACCCGACATGGAATCAGTGCTCAATGCGCTCATTCCGAAATTGTTACATCTCATGCTGTATACTGCCTTGCTCGACAGCAACGCGTCGGAGCATGCCGCAAGAATGGTGGCTATGCAGACGGCTACGGACAATGCTGACGAACTCCTGCGACAACTCAACTTGCAATACAACAAGAGCAGACAACAAGCTATTACGAGCGAATTGTTGGATATTGTCGGAGGTACCGTCAACAATTGACCATACCAGACCTCAAAAACTGAGAGACACTGTGCTCCTTCCCTTGACGGACACAGTGTCTCTCTTTTTGTTTTTCTTTTACCACGAATTGGTTATTAGCGTTATGATGATGACAAAGATAGATTGTTGGCGCGTAATGGTCTGATGGGTGATTTGAGTTCAAGATGATTTCTTATCCTTTTAATTGAATCCTCTCTCCTTGTTTCATCTTGAATGTATACTCGTAATAACCATGGCGTTTTACACATTTCATCTTTGTTCCTTTCAGCGCATATGCTGTGCGGAGCGTAACCTCGTCGCTACGGCTTGCCTGGATCTCGGCATTGGTTAGTTTGCCGTTTTTCCACGTTATAGATACCTCATAACCGCCACGGGCTTTCAGACCGCTCACGCTTCCGTCTTTCCATCCGTCGGGTAGTGCGGGCAACAGATGTATGGCTCCGTCATGGCTCTGCAGCAACATCTCCGCAATGCCGGCGGCACACCCGAAGTTGCCGTCTATCTGGAATGGCGGATGGGCGTCAAACAGATTGGAATAGGTGCCACCTGTCTTCTTTTGATCGCGAACCAAGGTCATTTGGTCGCCGATGAGTTTCAATGCGTGATTACCGTCCAACAGCCGCGCCCAAAGGCATACCTTCCAACCCATACTCCATCCTGTAGAGGGGTCGCCACGGTGTATCAATACGGTCTTGGCTGCCTCTGCCAATTCAGGGGTGGTCAGGGGCGATATCTGATTACTCGGATAGAGTGCATACAGGTGTGACACATGACGGTGATTGTCGTCAGGATTATCCCAGTCATCCAACCATTCTTGCAACTGACCATAACGTCCGATTTGAAGCGGTGCCAGTCCCGACAGTTTCTCTTTGAGCGAGTCGGTCAGTGTGCTGTTGATGCCGAGTATCTTTGTGGCATCGATGACATGATTGAACAAGTCGCGTGTTAATTCATTGTCCATGGTCACTCCGGCGGCTGTGGTTGCCCCATGGGGGTGCTGGTTCTCCGGCGACAGACTCGGGCAGATGACCCAATATCCCTTTTCAGGATGTTTCACCATAATCTGGTTCAGAAAACGTGCGGCACTCTCCATCGTAGGATACACTTTGCGCAAGAAAGACTTGTCTCGTGTATATAGCCAATGCTCCCACAGGTGTCGGCACATCCACGCGGCCCCTGTCGGCCAAAGACCCGACGGCGCTTTGTCGATGGCACCCGTCACACGCCAGATGTCGGTGTTGTGATGCAAAACCCATCCGTCGGCACCATACATGATACGGGCTGTCTCATGACCGGTCTCGCTGATATCTTGGATAAGTGAGAATAGCGGCTCATTCAGTTCCGACAGGTTGGCCACTTCAGCGGGCCAGTAGTTCATCTCCAGATTGATGTTTGTCGTGTATTTTGAATCCCAGTTGGGAAACATTTTGTCATTCCAGATGCCTTGCAAGGTTGGCGGTTGGCACCCCGGCTGTGAGGTGCATATTAGCAGATATCGTCCGAACTGGAAATACAAAGCGGCGAAATACGGGTCGCTGTGACTCTTGAACTGTTCCACCCGTTGGTCGGTGGTCAGATGCGGATACAGGTCATCGCCTAAATCCAAGTTTACCCGACCGTAATAGTTACGATAGCCGGCGGTATGTGCCTGCTTCATCATGCCATAATCCTCTTTCATGGCTTGATGCAGGATGGTGGCGGATTGCTCAAAACCATTGCCGCTGATGTCATTATAGTGCTTGAAATCGGTGGCGATGGCGATGTATAAAATGGCTTCGTCAGCGCCTTTCACCGACAACACTCCGTCTGCGCTCTCAGTCTGACCGCCTATGGTGACGACTCCTACGCGACCGGTGAAATTCACCTTTCCTTTCAGTCCTTCATGGTTCGAGGTGGTTCCGCTAAGTGATATCTCATTCTTGCTCTCGCTGGCTATCTTTACGTCGGCATGTGGCGAAGTGAGATGAGCGGTGAAGGTGATCATCCCTTTCTTGTCGGCCGTCAGTCTTATGGCTATTACATTGCTGCTCAAAGAGGAGATATATTCGCGATGGTAAGTCACTCCGTCAGATGTGTATCGTGTCAGACATCGGGCAGAATCGAGCGATAACTCACGGTAATAATTGTCATATTTACCCTGTCCGGCGAAATCAATATAGAGGTCGCCAAAAGGCTGATAAGGCATACCGTGGTTGGTCTTGCTTTGAACATGGGCAGTGGCCATGTCTTGCGCTTCTTTGTAACGGCCTTCCCATACCAGTTGGCGCACTTTTGGCAGATATTCTAGTGCCTCGGGATTGGCATTGTTGTTGGGTTGTCCCGCCCAGATTGTCTCTTCATTCAGTTGTAGACGTTCTGAATACACCGTGCCGAATACCATCGCGCCCAGACGCCCGTTGCCGATGGGCAGAGCCTCATTCCAGTTCGATGCGGGATGGTCGTACCATAAGATATGATTGTCCGATGCCATTGCTCCGGTCAATGCCATCACCCATAATGCCAATATGAATTGTATCTTCCGCATAATATATAATTCTCTGTTCCCTTTCCCTCTCAAAGAGGGGTAGGGCGGGTTTCAGTATCTTAAAACTTTCTCATCTTCTATCGTCACCTTATCCTCATCCAGTTTAGAACTGTCCAGACCGAATGTCTCGATGAAGAACTGATAGACTGCTTGGCGTTTGTTTGGGCCAAAGTCATGGCGTTCATCGGGCAGGTGTACATTTTGCACCTTCGATGTGGCACCATAGTATCCATATATCTTTTGCAGATAAGGATATTCGTTTTCAGGGGTGGTCGAGGTCCAGTCACCGCCGTCGCTTACTACCATCATGGGTTTCGGGGCGAAGGTGGCAGCCAACTCCACATTGCATGTTCCGCCGCCTGACAATTGGATAGGCATACCGCTCTCGCAGGGACAACCACCGTCAAACCACGATGACATGCTCACCACGGGACAACTGGCGGTGAAACGGTCGTCAAGTACGGTGAGCAATACGGTTTGACTGCCGCCGCCCGAACCGCCGTTCGCACCCACCCGTTGTGGGTCGATATCCTTGTGCTGCATCATGAGGTCGAGGATGCGCAGACCGTTATAGGCTTGCATCACATGGGCTTCGCTCGTCTGGTGCGCTGCTGCGCCTACTTCGTCTTCCGACTGTCCCCAGCCCCATAGGTCATAACTCACACACACCGCACCCATACGTGCCAAGGTGCCGTATCGCTTCTGCAAGTCTGCGTTGTATCGTCCTCCGTTGAAATGGCCAATCGGGCAGATAATCAATGGATATTTGCCCTTCTTCCGCGTCATCTCTATGTCCAATTTGTTCTTTTTCCACGACAAGGCGGCCGGTGAATAGATGCTGCCGCAAATGGTATGCCCGTTCACCGTAGAGAGACGGAAATTCTGCACCGTATAACCGTCATGATGCCTGACAGGTCCGAATTCATTCTTTTGTATCACATCGCGACGGCGCAACGGATTGATACCCAACCGTTCGGCCACTTCGCGGCGCAAAGTGTCGCGACGGGCTTCCCAGGTGGCGCGGTCATGGTATAATGACGAAAGATAGGTGATGAGTTTCCGCCCGTCTTCAGGTTGGCGACGTGGGTATTCATAGCGTTTCACCTTCCACAGGTTCCCTTTCTGAAATACGGGCTTGAAGTCAAACGGCGAAAGAATATTCGTCAGTGTCTCTTCCACGGAATAGGGACGGATGCGGAAATCGGCATACGTCACTTTCAGTCCGGCAGTGTCCATGTCATATTTCAGCCGGATGCCGAAGCGTGCCTCCACATCGCTCATCACATCATGCAATGACCGCTCATATTTCGTCTCAAATGTTTGTCCCATGCATGTCATGGCGCACATGGCAAACAACAATGCTATATATTTTCTCTTCATATTTAGTGTTTAGTGTAGAGGGTTTAGGGTTGAGTGTTTAATGTTTAGGGCAAAAATCATAAATTACATTGCTCAAATATTAGCGAACAAGAACGGTTAGTCCTTTTCCCTGATGATATCGCTGACCGTCCTTGTCATAAATAATGGTCAGTGTGTGTCCTCGGTAATTGATACCGTCGAGGCAGAAATAATCCCATGTGCCTTCGGGTATCAGCGGCTCTACCACAATACTTCCGTCTGCTTGTGGTCTCAGACCCACAATTCCGGTGATGATCAGGTCGCAGAAGGTGCTGTGGTTGTAATATCGGCTGCGTTCGCGGTCGCCCATGAGCCAAGCGCCGTTCGTCTCATCCAGATATTCCCCGATGTATGGTCTTCCCCTGTGATGTTGCGATTCCACATATTTCTTCATCTCATTGTAAAACACGCCTTTCCACCGTTCAGCATCGTTATTCGACACATTCTCAATCGTAAACTTACCTGTAGAATTCCCATCTATGGTGTATCTACGCCCCTCTCCCTTTGGAGAGGGGGTGGGGGTGAGGCTTCTTGTTGAGTTGTCGGTGGTGAGGTCGTTGATCCAATTTCCCAATGCCGTCAATGTCTGAGAGGTGGAGAAGGGCCAGACCGCTCCGTCCCATTCACATTTGCCCGTGCCGTGTGAGCGGAATTGAGGATGGCGTCGCTCGGCGGTGGTCAGTCCGTAGGGCGCGCTGAATCCTTTCTCGTCAGTAAGTTGTTCCCATGCCACATCATAGCGCTTGTCTCCTTCGGTTAGTCCGAAATACCAGGGAATGTAACCGATGGCCTCGCGAACGGCTGCGCTGCTGTCACCGCGAAGGGTTTCAAAGAATTGATGGTCTGAGTTCCACAACTTCCCCAAAACCAATTGCCTGAGTGTGTCGGCTTTCTGTTCATACTGGCGCGCCTTTCCTTCATCGCCTGCCAGATGGTTGAGGTATGAGAGTGCTTTCGCATTGCCATACATATAACTGTTGATGGTAGGCCGGGCATATTGTTTTTTTCTGCCGCCGCTGATACTTTCTTCCATGCCGTCCTGAACATCTCCTTGCCAATACAATCCGTTTTTCAAACGGTTGGTTTGTTCCCAACGGGCATATTCTTCTTCCAAACGGGGTTTCAACGACATCAGGAAGGTGGTGTCACCTTGAACTTTCCATGCCTCTAAGTTGGCTGCAGGGTTCCACGAACTGAATTTGTTCATCTTCGACATGGCCTGGCCCTCGTTGCCGTAATACCATGTACGCAAAATCTGATGCTGATAGGTGGTGTCGCGCAGCCAACGTGTCTCCATCACATGATGACCGATGGCGCAGGCGATGAGATTGTATTTGTCGGCATAGGAGCGGGGCACCAGAAACTCAGTCATACCAAATCCGACAGGGGTCCGCTTGATATGCTTACGGAGTGTCCACCAACGATAGTAATACATCTCCTCAAAATTTTTGTCGGGACAGTCAAACAAGGGGATATTCCTTCGCATCCAATCCGACGATTCGCTGTTGGGAATGGTGGTCACGATGTTTTCGTCTTCCATCTTGTTAAACCGTTCGGCATAATGCGCATAATCATCGTAGTGGAGCAATGTGCATGCCTGGTCGCCGTCCTTTGACGTGCAGGTCAGGTTACTGATGCTATAAGAAGCGGCAGTGTCGCGCTCATCTGCCCGTGGCATGTCAAAATCCTGGTCGGCTGGAGTATTGATGTCGGGTTGTTCAAAGGGCATGCCTGTACGGAAGATGATGCGTGAGAAATACTCTACAGGGGTGTCAAACTGTCGTTCGCACGCTTTCTTTCCGTCGATATAATATATACCTCGGTGCAAATCTTCTGACAGGTCGGCAGCGATGTGATAGGTTTTCCTTGCCTCATAGTTGCGAAGTATGGTTCCGTAACGGGCACCGCCTTTAACCTTGATTCCTTCAGCGTTGACGACAATTCGTGAACATACGGTGCCTTCGTCATCGGCAAATTCGATATCTAATTCTCCATTGGTTATTTGGTCGGCTCGCACATCAAACTCCACATGCAACTGTTTGGTTCGGGGTATCATTCTTTCAGCGCGTGCATAATCATACGGGTCGCTGTCGGACAGACGGAGCCATTCGCCTTCTAAACTCACAGAAGCCCACAAAGGGGAGTAGATGTTCCAGTCTGTCATGTCGGCCAAATGTTGATAATGGCTGAAAGACTGTGGATAGGTTGTGGCTTCCAATTTCACTGGCACAGGCACACGGCTTACCCACATGTCTTCTTTGTTGTTGGAGTAGGTCACCCACAGGTGCCCGTCTCGTGGTGTGCCGTTGCCTTCTTGGATGCCGCGTGTGTATTGCGGACCATAACTCTTATACTGTCCGCCGTGGCGTAAAGGTGTCACCTCGCCGTTCACCAACGACAGGGTTGTGTAATCCAGTCCGTCGCCACTCAATGAGATGGCCAACGGCCAACGGTATTCCGATGGGTTATACACCGTGGCATAGGTGCCGTCGCTCAACCGTTGACCCCATATCTTCGCATTGGATGTGACAAACCCCGGTGCACGGTCGCACCCTCGTTTGCCACCATCCATCCATATCTGCCGCCATGTGTTTCCTCCGTCATTACTCAGACTGGTCACAGCATGTTTCCATAAAGCTACTTTTCTGCCGTCGGGCAAGGTGTAGCCGCTGAAGGCCTTATAAGGTCTGTCCAACGGTATAAGCGGGTCGTTGCGGTCGGCTTCTTCCACCCATTGCATCCGTTGCATCGGCTCAGCTTTCATGGCGTCAACGGCCTTTACAAATGCTTTGTCTTTCGACCGTTTATAATAGGGGTATTCGGTGTTCTTCTCGTTGAAACGGTGATTGTAATAGACGAAATAGATGGGGCCGAAGGTGCCGTCTTTCTTAACCTCTCGCACC
>CAMJAO010000074.1 GCA_946403615.1 uncultured Prevotellaceae bacterium | reverse complement strand
GCAAGAAAAAGAGATGTGCCAAGAACACTAAACCCTCTACACTCAACACTAAACCACTTTAACTCCTCCACTCCTATAACTCCTGAACTCAACAATAGCAATGAAAAAATATCTGTTTTTAATCATATTCCTGCTTTCCGCCTCATCGGTGGTGAAGGCACAATTCGTACTCAGTTCTAAAACCCCGGTTACCAAATTCCGCGGGGCAGAAGAGGCGATAAAGAACCTGTATGTAGATGAGGTGGATGAGGAAAAACTCATCGAGGATGCCATCCGCGGCATGCTTGAGAAACTCGACCCCCACTCCTCCTACTCTACCGCCAAGGAGGCGAAAGCCCTGACAGAACCCTTGAACGGCAATTTCGAGGGCATCGGCGTGCAGTTTAACATGGTTGACGACACATTGCTTGTCATACAGCCCGTGGTCAACGGACCATCGGAGAAAGTGGGCATCATTGCTGGCGACCGTATCGTCACTGTGAACGACACCGCCATCGCCGGCGTGAAGATGGGGCGCGACGATATCATGAAACGACTCCGTGGACCCAAAGGCACGAAAGTGCGACTGGGTATCGTGCGCCGTGGTGAGAGCAAACCCCTCTCCTTCGTTGTCACACGCGACAAAATACCCGTCCACTCCTTGCAGGCTTCTTATTTCATCCGTCCGGGTATAGGATATGTGCGCCTTGACAATTTCAGCGCCACCACCTACGAAGAGTTTATGACGGCTGTGGAAAAATTACAGCGACAGGGCATGACTTCGCTCATCATCGACCTGCAAGACAATGGCGGAGGCTATCTGCAAACAGCAGTGCAGTTGGCCAATGAGTTTCTCGACGACAACGACCTCATCGTCTATACAGAAGGTCGCAACACGCCAAAACGCATGTATCGGGCCGACGGTCACGGGCAGTTGCGCAATATCAAGACCATTGTGCTGATGAACGAACTCAGTGCATCGGCATCTGAGATTCTTGCCGGCGCATTGCAAGATCAAGACCGTGGCACCATCGTCGGACGGCGCAGTTTCGGAAAGGGACTGGTACAGCGTCCGCTGGAGTTTGCCGACGGTTCGCTCATCCGCCTTACCGTGGCTCATTATTTCACACCCACCGGACGTTGCATCCAGAAACCCTATAAGAAAGGCGAACTGAAAGACTATGAGATGGACCTGGAACAACGGCTCAAACATGGCGAACTGACCAACCGCGACAGCATCCACTTTGCCGACTCGCTGAAATATCAGACGCTGCGCCTGCATCGCACAGTCTATGGCGGCGGAGGTATCATGCCTGACGAATTCGTGCCACTCGACACCACGAAATACACCCGCTTCCATCGCAGATTGTCGGCGAAAAACATCATCGTGCCAGCCAATCTGAAATACATCGACAAAGAAAGGAAACCGCTCAAACGCAAATATCGCTCGTTTGAGGACTTCCGCGACCAATTCGAGGTACCAGACCAACTGACCGAAGAAATCCTCGCAGAAGCAAAAAAACAGGGCTTAGAGCCAAAGGATGACGACGAGTTGCAGCGAACCATGGCATATCTCAAGCCACAACTCAAAGCACTCATCGCCCGCGACCTTTGGGACATGAGCGAATACTACCAAATCATGAACGAATACAACGACATCGTCATAAAGGCGGTGGAAATGATTAAATAGCAAAGAAGTAAAGAAGTAAAAAAGCACCACACGGTATTTTTTACTTCTTTATTTTTCCCAAATAGAGGTTTATCTCCATATACGTGACTTCCGGAGGACAAAGACTTTTGACCGCTGTTGTCCCCTGGTCGGCGCCGACACGGCTTACAACGCGCTCGATGGCCTGCAGATGGTCTGCTGGTATGAGGTCGGAAAGCGCTATCTGCCCGCTATCCACATAACGGCCTAAATGGCTTAAAATCGTACTTACAGCCAGATTGCGCATCTTGGCGATGTTCTCTATGGATACGTGGTTGCGATAGAGATCGTAAGTCACCTTCCACGTTTTGGGTTTCACTTCCTTGGGTTTCTTCTCTTTGGTTTTTCGGGTTGTTTTCTTTTTGATGGCACCTTCATCTATCGCATCAAGTACCGACATCTGTTTCTCGTGAAGATAGCCATCTACCGTAAAGCCTTGCTCCGACATCTTGCTGAGCAGATAGCGATTAGCCAACCACACCTGACGCAATTCAGGCAGTGCATTGGCCAAGCGTTTCTGTGCCTGTTTGTTGTTCGTCTCCACTTGCGCTGTCAGTTGCAGCGGCTTTTCCAGTATTTCTTTCAATGTGTCGCCGAAATAGTCAGCACTGCGGCGTACACGCTCCAAAAACGCCTCCTCGCGTAAATCCTCGATATGCATCTGGCGAATTTTCAAACGCCATTTGTCGGCCACGCCCACCACACGCTCACGGATGGCGTCCAACGCCTGTTGGTGCAACGTCTTGAGTTGAGCATGGCTGTGATAGAAATATTCAGCAAAGATACGCACCATCGATTCTTCCATCGACGCCACATTGCGGAAATCAAAGAGTTGCAACAGCAGATAGCGCTCATATTCCTGCTTCAACACGGGCAATTGCGCGATGCTCTGGCGCGCGGCTTCCTCCTGACGGGTGATATAGGAATAAACCTGCGAATCACTGATTACCGCGCGGTTTTCCAAAGGAGTGGCGAGCACCAGCCCCTCGAGTGTGCGGCAACGGCTCAGCGCCACATACACCTGCCCCGGGGCAAACGACAAGTTGGCATCGATGATGACGCGGTCGAAGGTCAAGCCCTGACTCTTGTGTATGGTGATGGCCCATGCCAGCCTCAGCGGATATTGGCGGAATACGCCTTGCACTTTGGCTTCTATCTCGCGCGTCTTCTCATTCAGTGTGTAGAGCGTGTTCTCCCACTCCAACGGCTCCACTTCGATGGCTTCGTTGTCGCCCTCGCAGAGCACAAGGATCTTGTTCTTGTCAACATAGGTGACCTGTCCGATGCGACCGTTGTAATAACGGTGTTCGGCGGTGGGGTCGTTTTTCACGAACATCACCTGCGCACCGCGTTTAAGCACCAGTGTCTCGGCGGTGGGATAGGAATATTCAGGATAGGTGCCCTCGATAGACGCTTGGAACTGAAACGCCTTCGATGTCAGTTTATTGAGTTCGGTCTCATTATAGTGGTCTGCCAGATGGTTGTGGGTGGTCAGACGGATATAACCCTCTTTGGCTGAGGGCGAGAACATCGGCCGGTAGCGGGCATTGAGGCTGGAAAGGGCCTCGGCCGACGGATGACCACTGCGTACCTGGTTAAGCACCTCGATGAATGACAGGTCTTGCTGTCGATAAACCTGATGCAGTTGGATGGTGACATAACTGATTTGGCTGAGCGCCTTAGAGCCAAAGAAATAGGGGGTGTCATAGTATGATTTCAACAGGTGCTCATCCTCCGGAGTAACCACTGGTGTGAGTTGCGCCAAGTCGCCAATCATCAGCAGTTGCACACCGCCAAACGGTTGATAATGGTCGCGGAAACGTCGCAACACGTTGTCGATGGCGTCGAGCAGGTCGGCACGTACCATCGATATCTCATCGATGATGAGCAAGTCAATAGAGGAGATGATTTTACGTTTCTCGCGTCCGAAATCGTATTTACTCTCCATCTTTGCACCCGGCACATAGGGCGAGAACGATAATTGGAAAAACGAATGTATGGTCACTCCTCCGGCATTGATGGCAGCCACACCCGTAGGCGCCACCACGATACATCGCTTGCGCGAGCGCTCCACCACCGTTTTCAGAAAGGTGGTCTTGCCCGTGCCAGCCTTGCCCGTAAGGAAAATGCTCTGTCCCGTGTTTTCCACGAAATCCCAAGCCAACCGTAATTCGTTGTTTCGTTGCATAAATGATTAGTTGATAGGTAAATCGCTATATTTGTGGTTGAAATATCGCTTATAGCCTAAAACACTGCTGCGCAATTCCTTTTGATGGTAATCAATCTTTCAGACAAAGATTTTTTCTGCCGTGCCACCGACATATTATAACGTGTCTGCATGTTAATAAGCAGTTCAGGGTTGATGCCCAAAGCCGCCTCCATCATCAAAGCAAAATCGGTTGTTACAGGACGTTTGCCATTCAGTATCTCATTGAGTTGAGTATAAGGAATAGAAAGCACCTCAGAAAATCTCTTCTGTGAAATGCCTCTTGCTTGAAGTTCTTCCTTCAATATATCTCCCGGGTGTGTTGTTGTTCTATTCATTGTTTATATTATTGATAATGATTTGTTATGTCTGTTACGGTGCAAATGGTGACAACAGGTTCTGTCCCTTCTTGTCTTATTTTAAGATAGTGATAGTCTATACGAATAGAGTAATAACCATTGTCCAGTGCCTCGAAATTGAGAGAATGAAACACAAAGAGGTCCTCTATACGAATGGCGGCCATTAGCGTATCTATGCGCTTCTGGTATTTCGTGATGACGGGCTTTTGAAAACGGTATTTCTTGTTTTTGCACCTCCCGTCATTGTAAAGTTCTTCAAGATACTCTTTTTCGTATTCTATTACCATATAATTCTCTATTTGTGTGCAACGATATGGATTCTTTTCAAAATTCACAAATTTAGTGAATATTTTTTGATTATATAAATATTGGAGGCCACGATGACCTCCAATAATTGATAGAAATGTATTGACAAGAGTCTTAATGAGTTCAAAACTCTGGTTTCATGCTATCTTGTTCTAACGTTTGTTGGTCTGTTTCTGGCGGTTGCTGCCGACGGATGCGCCAACCGACAGCCGCGACAATCATGCTCATCAGAGGACTGATGAGGTTGAAGAAACAATAGGGCAGATAGGTCAGTGTGGGAACGCCGAGAATGGTCGATTGCGTCATGCCGCAAGTGTTCCACGGAATGAGCACAGAAGTGACTGTGGCCGAATCCTCGCAGGTGCGGCTCAATAGACGTGACTCGTAGCCCTGCTTGCGATACACATCTTTATAGATGTCGGCGTTGAGCACGATAGAGATGAACTGGTCGCCTGTGGTGATGTTCAGGAAAATGCCTGTACCAACGGTAGAGGAGACAAGGCTGAAACGGTTGCGCACGAAGCGGACAATGACCCGCGTCAGGCTCTCAATCATGCGACTGGCTACCATGGCTGCACCAAAACACATGGCACAAAGGATAAGCCAGATGGTGTTCAACATGCCTGCCATTCCGCCCGTCGAGATGAGTTCGTTGAGTGAAGTGTTGCCCGTATCTACCGCCGTAGAACCATAGTAGGTGACCGCAAGACCCTTGATAAGATGATACGTCGACACGTCGGCCATTTTCCCACCCGAGGCTATCTCCGTGAGGATATGCGGCTGAAGGATGAGCTCCACGATACCCGCCATCACAGAAGACAGAAAGAGCACGATGAGCGATGGCACCCGACGGGCGATGAGCACACCAGTGAGCAAGGGCACCAACAGTGTCCACAATGAAATGTGAAAAGTCTGTTCCAGCCCTTCGGTGTAATGGCTCACCTGCAATGAAGTGGTCTCGCCATGACCCAATCCTGCGAAAAAGAAGATGATGAGTGTGATAATGAATGTGGGTGCCGTGGTCAGCGTCATATAACGGATATGGGTGAACAGGTCGGTGCCCGTTACGGATGAGGCGAGTATCGTCGTGTCGCTGAGCGGCGACATCTTATCGCCGAAATAGGCACCCGAGATGATGGCTCCCACCGTCCACGCTTCCGACACACCCAAAGCATGACCAATGCCCAACAATGCCACGCCAATGGTGGCTATCGTGGTCCACGAACTGCCGGAGAGCAACGACACCAAGGCGCAAATAATGCACACCGACACGAAAAAAAATTGCGGTGACATGATTTGCACACCGTAGTAAATAAGTGTGGGCACTATGCCGCTGATCATCCACGACCCGGACAACATGCCGACGCACAGTAAGATGAGCAGGGTTATGGACACCCCGCCCAACGTTTTCTTGATCTGTTCCTCGAATGTGCTCCACGGAACACTATAAAAGGCCATGGAGATGCACACACAGACAGCCATGCCCATCAACAGCGATACCTGGCTGCCACCACTGAGCGAGTCGCTGCCAAAAATCGTGATGACTATAGCCAAAAAGCAAATCAGCACCACAACGGGGATGACAGCAATAATCGGACGGGGCAAGGGGGCTTTTTCTTTCATTATGTGCGCATACTCAGGTTTCGGACCAAAGCCTCAACTACAACAATTGTTTAGAATGTGCACATGCCATCCCAGCAAGCCACGTCTTCACGCACATAGCCCACTTTGCCGTTGATGCGAATTTTGAAATAGCCGTTTTTCTTTCCCAGACAGGGATAGACATCGGGCACGCCCTCGGGTTCGGGTATCTTAGCGATGACACGGGCGTTGTGCCTGGCAGCGCTACGCACATTAATATTACCAGACAATTCCTGATTGCGGTAAACAATCCCCTGTCCGGCGGCAGCGCTGAAGGTTACCACACGGTTGCCGGCCTTAGGCACATCGTAGGAATCCTGCACATCCACAGTATAGGAGTCTGCGTTGGTCTTAACATAACGTCCTACCACTTCACCGTCTTTGTCCACTACCATTTTCATACTTTGTGCACTGACGGTCATACCACCCAACAGGCACAAGAACATCAATACGATTCTCGTTTTCATAATCATAAAAATGTTTTGTTGCTTTATGCGGGCAAAGTTACGTTTTTCTCTCAGAATGACAAACTCTTTTACCTATATTTTTAACCCATATCGGTCATTAGCGTTATGATGATATGACAAAATGAATAGTTGTTAGCGCGTAATAGACTAATGCCCGATTCGGGCTTAACCCCCTCCTACCCTTTTCAAAATCCTGATAATAAAACAATGGCGAACCCTTGAGGTCCGCCACCATTATTATTCGACAATTTCTTGTAATTCGTAGTCGAAAAAGATTTCGCCGTATTAATCCTTCATCTTGGCCTTAATCATCTCGCGATTGAGGCGGGCGATGTTGGCGATGGTCTCATTCTTCGGGCACACAGCCTCGCAGGCGCGGGTGTTGGTGCAGTTACCGAAGCCGAGTTCATCCATCTTGGCAATCATGTTCTTCACACGGCGGGCAGCCTCTACCCGACCCTGCGGCAGCAGAGCCAATTGGCTGACTTTCGATGACACGAAGAGCATGGCAGAACCGTTCTTACAAGCAGCCACGCAGGCACCGCAACCGATGCAAGAAGCGCAGTCCATAGCCTCGTCGGCATCCTCTTTGGGGATGAGGATGGCATTGGCATCCTGAGCCTGACCGGTACGGATGGTGGTGTAGCCGCCAGCCTGGATAATCTTATCGAAGGCACCGCGGTCGACCATACAGTCCTTAATCACGGGGAAGGCAGCCGAACGCCAGGGCTCGACGGTGATAACGTCGCCATCGTTGAAGCGGCGCATGTAGAGCTGACAGGTGGTGGCACCACGCTCTGTCAAGCCGTGAGGCGTACCGTTGATGTAGAGTGAGCACATACCGCAGATACCCTCGCGGCAGTCGTGATCGAATACGAAGGGCTCCTTGCCTTCGTTGATGAGCTCCTCATTCAGGATGTCGAGCATCTCGAGGAACGAGGTATCATCGGGGATGTCGTGCATTTCGTGCGTATCGAAATGACCCTGGTCCTTGGGGCCGTTCTGGCGCCAGAACTTTATTGTAAATGAAATATTTTTTGCCATAATATGATAGCCCCCCTCCCTTCCTCCCCCGAGGGGGAGGCGTAGTTACCTAATTTCGGAGGTTATAGGGGTATTTTCTTATTTGGTTTGTTACAATTTGTTGACTAATCATTCCCTCCCCTCGGGGAGGGACAGGGAGGGGGCCCTTAGTTCTTATAGTTACGTGTTTGAACCTTAATTGCCTCGTACTCCAGCGGCTCTTTGATGAGTTCGGGCTCATTGCCCTTGCCTTTGTACTCCCAGCAGCCCACGTAGAAGTAGTTCTCGTCGTCGCGCTTGGCTTCGCCTTCCTCCGTCTGGTATTCCTCGCGGAAGTGGCCGCCGCAAGACTCATTGCGTGAGAGTGCGTCGAATGCCACGAGTTGGCCCATGGTGAAGAAGTCGCGCAGGTGGATAGCCTTGTCAAGTTCGATATTGAGACCCTCTTTCGAGCCGGGCACGAACAGGTTGGTGTCGAATTCCTTCTCCAGTTCATGCATCTTCTTCAGACCAGTCTTCAGGCCCTCTGCGGTGCGGCCCATGCCCACATACTCCCACATGATGTGGCCGAGTTCCTTGTGGATAGAGTCAACGGAGCGCTTGCCCTTGATGTTCATCAGACGGTCGATTTCTGCATTGACAGCCTTCTCAGCCTCAGCAAACTCGGGCAGGTCGGTCGATACTTTCGGCCAGACAGCCTGGTCGGCCAAGTAGTTCTGGATGGTGTAAGGCAGCACGAAGTAACCGTCGGCCAAGCCCTGCATCAGTGCGGAAGCACCGAGACGGTTTGCACCGTGGTCGGAGAAGTTGCACTCACCGATAGCGAACAAGCCGGGGATAGAGGTCTGCAGTTCGTAGTCAACCCAGATACCACCCATGGTGTAGTGGATGGCAGGATAAATCATCATCGGCTTGTAATATTTCACACCGTTGATCTCATTGGCGAGGTCGCCGGGGAACACGTCGGTAATCTCCTCATACATCTCGAAGAGG
>CAMJAO010000073.1 GCA_946403615.1 uncultured Prevotellaceae bacterium | reverse complement strand
CCCCGTGCGCGGCTCTACTGGCTTGCACCTCGGCGTCGGTCAATCCGGTGTATTGCTGTCTTGTTGTCATTTTCGTTGCAAATATACATTTTTTTTCACAACGAGCCGTCTTTTTCACAGATTATTTGCCTTACAGACATGCCCCCTAATCTTACAGAAAGGCAGAGCGCGCTGTGATTTCTCTACAGATGACGGCTTGCTGTTATAAAAGTACCTCATCTCAGTAGGCTGCTTTTACCTATAGAGATGAGGCTTATTTCATATTTCGTATTTTAGGTTTCGTATCTCGTTTTTACTACACGGCCTGATAGACCAGCCACGACATATAGCCGAGGAAGATGAGGGTGAGCACGGCTCCTTCCCATCGCTCCACCTTGTATTTGGTGAAAGAGAAGAGCCAGAGCAACACCATGCCGATAACCATGATGGTCAGATCTACAGCGGTGATTTCCAGCCCGCGCATTGGTTGGATCAGACCCGTGACGCCGAGAATCATCAGCACGTTGAACACATTGCTGCCGATGACATTGCCTATGGCGATAGCACTCTGTCCTTTGCGGGCCGCCACTACGCTTGTTGCCAGTTCTGGCAGTGATGTGCCGCCTGCCACGACCGTCAGACCGATGACCGCCTCGCTCACGCCCAGGGCTGCCGCCACTTGTGTGGCTCCCTCCACAAAGAGGTTACTGCCGCCTACAAGACATGCCAGTCCCAACAGTATCAGCAATACCGATTTGAGAGGTGAATAATTTTTCTGTTCCTCTTCTGTCACCTCTGCTTGTCCTTTCTTCGCCATATGCAGCGTGTAGAGCAAGAAGATGATGAGACCGACAAACAGTATGAGCGCGTCGATACGGCTGATGTCGGCGTCCCAACAGAGGGCGGTCAGCAGCACAGCAGATATCACGGCGAAGGGGATGTCTTTCTTCACTGTGGTTTTTGAGATGATCATCGGCGCGACCAGAGCAGCCACGCCCACAATCAAAAATGTGTTGAAAATATTGCTGCCTACCACGTTACCCACTGCCAGGTCGGCTGTGCCGCGGATGGCCGACATGAGCGACACAAACAATTCGGGCGCAGACGTGCCCATTGCCACTATCGTCAGTCCTATCACTATCTGCGGGATGTTCATCCGTTGCGCCAGCGCCACTGCACCGTCAGTCATGCGGTCAGCGCCCCATAGCACCAGTACCACGCCAACCACTATCCAAAGAATATTAAGTATCATACACCGATTTAGTAAATCCGGTGCAAAGTTATGCTTTTTTGAAGGAATAAGCCACAAACAAATGCGATTTCTTCAAAAAAATAGCAGAATTCTTCTTATATCACGGTTTAATCGAGTCGACGTAGGTGACGGGGGGCTCGCCGTCGGTTTTCAGAACGTCGGCGAAGGTTTGGGGCTTGATGGTGACAGGACCGCGCATGAATTCGGGAATGTTGTAACTCTTGAGCAATTGGCGGTGGTAGTCGGGGTAGGCGCTTGGCAATTCAAAGGGTTTGGTGGCCCGTCCGTTGGCGTCGATGTGGGCGATAAAGGGACGAGTGAACCCTCCGTCGTCGCGGCGGCTGCTGAAAATCATCCACCGGCCGTTGCTCGACCATGAGTGATAACTCTCCGTTTTGGGCGAATTTAGTTCGGTCATTTGCCGCACGTCGCCCGTCTTCAGGTCCATCATCCAGAGGTCGGCATCGCGGTGCCAGATGTGGAAATAACCGAATTCACCGACGGTGAACACAAGGAACCGTCCGTCGGGCGAGATGCGTGGCCATGTGGCGCTGCTGTCGCGCGCGGCGGCGTCGAACACCAGTTCGCGCGGTCCTATTTGCCAAGTCTCCGGGTTGAAACTCTTCTTGTAAATATTGTATTTGATGTCGCGGAAACGGCTCACGATGTCATTGCTCTCGGATGCGGCTGAGTCGTTTTTCTCGAAATGGGCGCTGCAATAGTAGAGTGTCTTGCCGTCGGGCGACCATGCGGGGAATACCTCAAACTCATCAGGGTCGTTTTCGAGGTTGGTCACCTCGTTTTTCGCGGGGTTATAAAGGATGAGGTCGCTGCTGGTGTCGAAAACCTCGATTTTATTGATATCGGAGGTGTGGAACGACTGATGTGTCTTGTCTGTGGAGTATGCGATGAGGTTCAACCAGGGATGCCATGCCGGATAGACGCCTGCCGAAAGGATGGCGTCGTTTTTCATGTTGATTTTCTTGATGGTGCCGTCATAGGCGATGATGGTTCCGCCGTGGTTCTGACGGGCATGAAACTGCATCCGCTCGGGGTTGTAATTCTGGTAACTGTGACAGTTGATGCATTGTCCCTGTTTCTCGGTGTTGCACATCACATTGTCGTAGATGACACTCTCATCGTAATTCTCGAGGCAGCGCTGACTGATGGTCAGTTCCTCATAAGATATGTAAGAAGGCGCGATGAGACGGTAACTGATGTAAGGGTCGATGGAGTCGGGCGACACAAAGATTTCAAACGGCTTATAGTGTTTCCATCCCTCTTTGCTGTTGGCATACACGTCCACCTGAATGGCTTTGCCGCTGGCTTTTTCTGCCAGGCGATGCCAGTCATCCTCGTCGGGGATGGCTTGTGTGCCACCGCAGATGAATTCGTCATCGCCGGTGCTGAACCGTGCCACCATCTCATCGGCGGCAGGGTCCATCTGGAATGTCAGCGGCGCTATGTTGACTGGCACGGTCACGTTCGTGTAGTCGGGATAGATCGTTGGCAGAGAGTTGGCCTCTGTATATGTGTCGGGTATAGCGATGCTGCCGCATGAGGTCATAAGCGCGATACCGGCTGCGAGTGCGATGATATGCTGTTTCATAACGCTGCTGTTATAAGTTGGTCATAAGATAATAATCGTAATAGTAGGTGTCGCCGTAGAGAGGGTACAAGTCGTCGCGTGTCATTTTCATGTCAGCCCCCTCGTATTGTTGGGCCGTACTCATAAATTGAGTGAATCTCTCTTTGATGCCTGGGTCGAACGGCACGTTGCTCACATCCACCTGCTGATTGATTTGCGAGAATAAATATGCCGCCTCTTGGTAATAGCGGGGCAATGCGCCGTTGGGATGCGTCAGGATATATTGATTGAGATGCTCCCAGAATGCCATGTCATTGCGCAACCATATCGTTGCCAACAGTGCCTGTTCGCTGAACACGGGGTCATCGGATTTGTTGCTCGCCAATTGCAGCATGATGTAACGCTCCGGCTGCCCTTGGTCTGAACCCAGTGTGTTCTCGTAGTGCATCAGGTGAGTGATGAATCCCATCTCGGGGTCTTTTTCCATCGCCTCGCGGTTGCCGATGAGTTTCTCCCAATGCTCGGCCCATTCCTTGTGGAAACGGGTCTGTTTGAGCAGGTCGAGGAATTTGTGAGCCAATTGGTCTTCACCATTGAGGATGGCACTTTTGGCCATCAGTTTGAGCGTTTCCACACGGAAATTGAATTCCACGCTGTTTTCCATGCCAAGACGGAAGGCCAGATTTACCAGTCCGTATTGATAGTAGAGTTGTATGCCGTTGATAATCATTGGGGGCAGCGGCAGGGGGGTGTTGGCTTTCTTCGCACCGTTTTTGAACAAGAACATCTCATTGCCCTGACGTCCTAAGTGAGCGAGCGCCAGATTGCGCATTGAAACAATGGGGCGCGATGGCTCGCCTTTCTGTTTGGCAGCCTCGTCGAGCACTTTTTGCCAGTCGAGCCATTCCACATCGTGCAGCATCTTCAGTTCACGATGGAAATTCTCGTCTTTATACCAGTAATCGAAGATGAATATGGCAACTGCGACGCCTGCAACTGCTTGCAGGATGGCGATGCGTTCGGTCGCTCCTATGCGGCTTTTCTTTTCGTTCTTTTTGGCTGTCTTCTTTTTCCCGGTGGTGCCCTTCTTCTCGGTAATGGCCTTCTGTTCTACGACGGTTTTATTCTCGTGTTTGCAGAATAGGGTCATCAGCAGATAGAACATCGCCAATAGTCCGTAAGGCAAGTAGTAATTGTCATAGCGGTCGATGACGAAATAGCGTGGCAATGAAGCCCAATAAATATTATCGGTAGACACCTGATAATAGACCTGTCTGTAATACAGCATCGGTATGAACAGGACACAAACCACAGCCAGAGCCAGGCAGACAATCGGCAGGGTGCGCTTGCCCTTTGTCAACCGCCATGACCAGATGCCCATCAGCAGGGCAGCCGCCAGAGCATATACGCCCAACAGCGGATAGCCTATGATGACAGTCAGTGCGATATATACGACGCGGGCCCACAGTTTCTCGGGTGTGCAGCGGAAACCCCATAATAGTGCGACCGCTGCGGTCGCGCCGATGGTTGCAACGAAGAAATAGCCGTGAAGTTTAAGCAGATAGACCCAATAGCCCAGATTGATGATCATCATCAACAGAAACACCACGGGCAGCACAGCCACTGGTGCCCAGAGATTGGTGATTCGGAAACAGCGTTTGGTGAGCCACATCAGCAGCCACCACCATGCACAAAGCAGGAACACGCCCAACCAGGGATGGTAGAGGTATTGGGTGAAGAAACAGCCGACATACGACAGCAGCCCGCCCGGCACAAGCATCTGTTCTTTGAAATACAGCGGGGAATAGAGAAAGAGGTTGGTCTCTTCTATCTTCCACAACAATTGATTTTCAAACAAGAGCAGTGCCGCAGCTATCAGTATCAAAGCACCGAGCCATACTGCCAAATATAACCGTTTCTTCATAGTGAATAATGAGAGTGTAGTGTTGAGGGTAAAGGGTTTAATGTGCTAATTACTCCCTCCCCTCTGGGAGGGTTGGGGTGGGGGCTCCCATGAGGGTCAGAGTAGGGGCTTCATACTACTTTTTTGCCGCTTCTTTCAGGAAGAAGTCGGTCATCTGTTTGAAGGTGCCGTCATTAAAGGTCACAGGACCGTGTCCGCCTTCGGGCACACTGATGAACGTCTCCAGCAGTCCGGCTTGGCGCAGGGCGTCTGAGAAACGTACACCTTGGCAGTGGGGCACCACATTGTCGGCCTCGCCGTGGAACACGAGGAATCGGGGAGCGCCCATCGAGGGCAGATAAGTGATAGGGCTGATAAGTGCCACCATGTCGGGGTTGTCGGCAGGAGCACCACCGATGAGTACAGCCTCGGGCGATTTCTCGTCGTTGACGGTGGAACAGTCAGGCGACATATGAGCCATGTCAACGGGGCCGAACCAGTCGACCACAGCATCCACATCGCTGCTGAATTCCAGATTGCCGCCTACTCCGCCAACGAGGTCAACGGTCACGTTGCCTACGGTGCGCTCTTTCATGCCATTGGTCACACCAGCCATCGAGGCGAGGTGTCCGCCTGATGAAAATCCGGTGATACCGATGAACGATGTGTCGAGTTTATATTCGCTGGCATGGGCGCGGATGTAGCGGATAGCAGCTTTCACGTCTTGTATCTGAGCGGGGAATTTCGCTTCGGGACTGGAGCGGTGGTTGATGCACACTACGGCAAAACCGGCGTCATTGAGGGGCTTTCCGAGCGACATATAGGTCATGCCTTTCATGTTGTTGGAAAACCAGGCGCTGCCGTAGATAGCGACAATCACCTTGTATTTATCCTGTCCGGTGTCGGGCAGATAAATATCCATGCGATGTGACTCGAGGTCATCACCGGCATAGTTGATGTCTTTGTACTGTGGCTCAACGGCGGGTTGGCCAAAACCTGGAAACTGTGCAAACGCCATGAATGCACAGGTCATGAAGAATAGTGATAAAAAAGTTCTTTTCATTTCAATAATGAATTTAATGTATGTTTTTTTATGAATGGTTTTCATTTGGTGCAAAGGTAGTGCAAACCGAAGACAAAACAAAAGAAACGATTTCTTTTTTTTGTTGAGGTGCCGCCTGTCTTCTCGAAAGGTAGTGCAAAATATCGAATAAGCGAGTAAAATGTAAATATGTAAAACCTATGTCCTTCTGTCCTTGTGTCAAAATAAGTTCTTATGTCTTTATGTCAAAAATACATGTCCTTATGTCTGATACACATTTTTATTCCAATTATTAATGTTATTCCAAGACTATTCATTAAATTTGCACACACAATGACATTCTTTTATGAATCTATGTTTAATTTATACCAACCATGCCTATGAAACGCATCATATTTTTATTTTCCGCACTTTTCCTAGTGGTCATCACTATGAGTGCCAAGAAAGTGAAAGTGACCATCGACGGGACTGTGTCGCCATCGCAGACCACCCTCTACCTCATCATTAATGAGGATACAGCACATGCACAACTTATTCCCATTGTAGATTCGCATTTCTCGGTAACAATAAAGGTCGACCGCGATGCCTTCATCCGTCTGCACGACTGGAAAGAATGGCCTGAGCGTGCCCCCTTTGTCTTGATACCCGACAGCCGCCATATCACCATCAATTGGCGTGAGGGTACTATCGAAGGCTCACCGATGTCGAAAAAGTTGACAGAGGCATGCCGAGAAATCGGGAAAGCCAGCCCCGAAGGATTTCATATCGATGTGTTCTCCGATGATCCTCAGGCATGGGCCGAAGCACGCGAGGCTGGCGCGAGAATGCGTGAGCAAATGCTGATGGAACAGCGGGGAATCATCTTACGGACCATCAAGGAAAACAATGACAATAACATCCCCGCGTGGATTTTCTATTGCTATCATAACCTGCTCGATGGTCCCTTCAGAGAGGAGGCAGCCAGTAATATGGGCGTGTGGAGGAAGCATCCTATCATGAAACTCCTGAAATAGTAATTGTCCCACCAGATTATATCTGATATAATTAAAGAAAAATCTATATGAATATCACTAAAACCTTGTTGACCGCAGGATTGACATCTGTGATGTTGCTGTCCGCGGCCACGACATCAAACAGCATGAATATGAACGGAGTTGGAGGAAACGGCAACGGTAAAAACACTAAACAACGTGAAAACCCGCTGTTGAAAGAAAGCAATCTGCCTTTCGGCGCGCCCGATTTCAGTAAGATTCAGGCGTCGGATTATCTGCCTGCCATCAAGGTGGGCATCCAACAACAGCGCGAGAGCATAGACCGCATCGTCAACAATAAACAGAAGCCCACCTTCCAAAACACCATCGTGGCTTTCGAGGAAAGTGGCCTGCTGTTGGAGCGCGTCTCCAACATCTTTTTCGGGCTCACGAGTGCCGACAAGACCCCTGAGATTGCCGAGACCGAGAAGGCGGCAATACCACTGCTCACCGACCTTGAGAATGACATCGTGTTCAATCAGGCGTTATTCCAGCGTATCAAATATGTCTATGACCATGAGCACGAGTCGCTGAAAGGTGAAGACAAAAAACTGTTGGAAGAGGTGTACAAAGACTTTGTGCGATCTGGCGCCTTGTTGTCGGAAGAGAAGATGGCGCGCATGAAAGCCATCAACCTCCGCATCTCCGACCTGCAACAACAATGGGGCGACTTGCTGCCCGATGCCACCAACAATGCCGTGGTATGGGTCAACAGCCTGGAGGAATTGTCGGGGTTGAGCGAAGCCGATATCGCCCAATGCAAGAAAGACGCGGAGAGCCGTGGCGGCAAGGCTCCTTATTGCATCGTCATCATCAATACCACCCAGCAGCCGCTGCTGTCCAGCCTTGACAACCGCGACCTGCGCCGTCGGGTGTATGAGGCGTCTGTGCACCGTGCCGACGGCACTCGTGGGTTCAACACATTCCCCATCGTGTCAGAGATAGCCACATTGCGTGCTGAGAAAGCGAAGTTGATGGGTTATGACAATTATGCTTCCTATTCGTTGGAGAAAACGATGGCCAAGAACCCCGACAATGTCTATGCCTTCCTGCGCCAACTCATTGCTGCCTATAAACCCAAAGCTGAGGCTGAGACGCAAGCCATCGAGGCGTACGCCCGTCGCACCATGGGCCCGGACTTCAAGTTGGAGCCTTACGACCGTTTCTATTACTCCGCCAAAATGAAACAGGAGACTTACAGCCTGTCCGACGATGAGGTGAAACCCTATTTCAATGTTGACAGTGTGCTTGTGAACGGTGTGTTCTATGCCGCCCATCGTGCTTACGGCCTGACATTCAAAGAGCGCAAGGACATCCCTACGTATCATCCCGATATGAAGGTGTTTGAGGTGCTCGACCGCGACGGCCGTTCGATGGCATTGTTCTATTGCGATTATTTCCGCCGTCCTACCAAGCGCGGCGGTGCATGGATGAGTGAATTTGCCCAGCAGAGCCGTCTGCGTCATCAGTTGCCTATTATCTATAATGTGTGCAACAATGCCAAGGCTCCCGACGGCCAGCCATCGCTGTTGACATGGGACGAGGTGACCACTCTGTTCCATGAGTTCGGCCATGCGCTTCACGGTATGTTGTCGAACTGCTATTATTCCAAGTTGGCTGGCACTAGTGTGGCGCGTGACTTCGTGGAGATGCCGTCTCAGTTCAACGAATCGTTCGCCTCCATACCCGAGATTTTTGACCATTATGCGCGTCATGCCGTGACAGGTAAGCCGATGCCCGCCGACGTGAAGGAGAAAATGCTCAATTCCATCAATTTCCATTCCGCTTATGCTTTGGGCGAAAACCTCGCTGCCACCTGTCTTGACATGGCTTGGCACATGCTTAGCATTTCAGAGATTCCCTCTGCCGGGCAGGCATCCGAATTTGAGACCAAGGCGTTGAGCGAAATCGGTTTGC
>CAMJAO010000072.1 GCA_946403615.1 uncultured Prevotellaceae bacterium | reverse complement strand
GAATCATGTCCCTACCCTTGCGCACATAGGAGGGATACATGGTCATCTTGCCGAAGAAATACTTCACATTGGGCATGATGACGGTGAGTGCGCCCAGTCCATCCCAGAGGTTGTCAAGGGCAAACAGACTCTTGGCGCCCATCTTCGAACTCTGATAAGGAAGTGTGACATACGACCGTGCCAATTCCACAGTATAGGGCAGATATTCCTTGATGAACTTCTCTGAGAAACGGAACATGTGGCTTGTGGCCAAAATGGGCTGACCCTCAGCGTCAAAATCCACCTCAGTACCCAGTTTATAGCGGTAACCGCCGATGATTTCCTCCTCTTCGGGATTCCACACCACCAGTTGTTTGTAGCAATTGTCCATCAGGTCAAACTCGTCGAGGTCGAGTTCTTTGCCCGTACCTCCACCAGCCTCACGAAACGCCTCTTCCCTTTGGCGGCCAATCTCGCGCAACACATTGGGAGAATCATGGATATCGACGATGTAAATCTCGTTATGACTCTTGTTCGTCATACGGAGTTGCTTGTCGGGAGTCAACTCGCTCTTGAGCAGTTCTTTGCTGACGGGAGGGATGATAGGTACCATACTTTTTTCTGTGAGGAGGAAACCTCATTTAGGGAGTTCATATACTTGGTCTTGCACATACTGTGCCCACTGTGCAGGAGTTTTTGATTTATCGAATGTCTGCCAAGGGATGGGTTTGCCGATGGTCACGGTGAAAGTTTTATGCACATTCTTGTACATCTCGTCTACCAGATAAAGCATCGCCACATTGAATTTGATGCCCAGAGTCTTGCAAATATTGGCCAGACGGTAGAAGAAATTGGAGTTGCACCCGCTAAAATGGATGGGAACCACATCGCGCTGTGTCTCTACGCTCTTCGTGATAAATGTCTTTTTCCACGGCAAATCATGTATCTCGCCCTTGATCTTGCGCGAACAGAGACCGGCCGGGAACATCAGCATGTGGTGGTCGCTCTTGAAACCAGCCTCGACCATCGCCGGGAAATTACGGCTCTGGCTGCCCGTCTTGTTGATGGGGATGCACAACGGAGCCAGTCCGGGCAGATTCATCAGCAAGTCATTGACCAGATAACGGAAGCGACCGTCATAGTGGCGGCCGATAATCGCACCGAGAGCCACGCCGTCGGCACCACCCAGAGGGTGATTGCTCACGAAAGTGTAGAGCCGGCCGTCGTCTTTGTCGGGCAGGTTTTCCATGCCATGAATCTCGAGATGCGCGTCAAGGTATCTCACGCACTCTTCCAACCACTCTACGCCAGTCTTATCGCGGCTGTCCCAAAGGAAAGCGTTCACCTCATCCTGATGGATGGTCCGTTTCAGCCAGCGACGAACAAAACCGGGAACGTATTTTGCTTTCGCCCCCATTTTGCTTTTCAATATGGCATCAATGTCAATGGTTTGCTCCGTTATCTCCGTCATTTCTCCAATAGACATTCGTTTAAGTATGCAAAAATACGCAACTTTTTCAACTTATCATCATTTTTGGCAAAAAATGTTCATTTTTCCATTTATTTTAGTCATTTTTAGTAACAATTGATTATAAAAACACCATTTTAGGAACCCGCCAAGAACACTACCAAGAACACCCTCTCCAACCCTCCAAAAAGTTAAAATTCCGTTAACAAAGGTAAAGAAATAATATTTTTAAAAAAATGTGGGGGAAGGTGGGGGAAAATGGGGAATTTTTACTACCTTTGTACCCACATTCAAGACAAATAGGAACGCATGAGATTTTTAGGCAACATAGAAGCGAAAACAGACGCCAAAGGAAGGGTTTTTCTTCCCGCGGCGATGCGCAAGGTGCTGCAAGGTGCCGGCGAGGAACTTCTTGTGATGCGCAAAGATGTGCATCAGCCATGCCTCGTGCTCTATCCCGAATCGGTGTGGAACAGCCAGATGGACGAAGCGCGTCAACGACTGAACCGCTGGGACGCACACGAACAGGAACTGTTCCGCCAGTTTGTCATGAATGTGGAATTTATCAGTTTGGATGGCAACGGCCGTTTTCTGATACCTAAGCGTTACCTGCAAATGGCCGGCATCGAGCAATCGGTGCATTTCATCGGCATGGGCGATTGCATCGAGATCTGGGCCAGCCAGCACGTCGAGAAACCCTTCATCGAACCCGAAGCATTCGGCAGAATGTTCGGCGAACTGATGAGCGGCAAATCGGCGGACGCAACCCCCACAAACCTCTGAGAATGGTAACCACCGCACCCGAATACCATGTTCCCGTTCTTTTGACGGAGAGCGTCGATGGCCTGGACATCCAGGCAAGCGGCATTTATATCGATGTCACCTTCGGTGGAGGCGGGCATTCCAGGGAAATTCTCAAGCGGCTGGGTCAGGACGGACACCTGTTCAGCTTCGACCAAGACGCTGACGCTGAGCAAAATGTGGGCGACGACCTCGCCGGCGACAAGCGGTGGACCTTCGTCAGAAGCAATTTCCGGTACCTGAAAAACTGGATGCGCTACTACGGCATCGACCATATCGACGGACTGCTGGCAGACCTGGGCGTCTCAAGCCACCATTTCGACGATGAGACAAGAGGATTCTCCTTCCGTTTCAATGACTCGCCGCTCGACATGCGCATGAACAAAAGAGCAGGAAAGACGGCTGCCGACGTGCTCAACAACAGCACCGAGGAACAACTGGCAGATATCTTCTACCTGTACGGCGAGCTGAAAAACGCACGGCGCATCGCAGCGGCCATTGTCAAAAGCAGAACCACGCACCCGATGCTCAACACAAGCGACTTTCTCAACACCGTGCAGCCTCTATTCCCCAGAGAGCGCGAGAAGAAAGAAACAGCCAAACTGTTTCAAGCACTCCGCATCGAGGTCAACCAGGAAATGGCAGCCTTGAAAGAGATGCTCGCAGCAGCCACAGAACTGCTCAGACCAGGCGGACGGCTGTCGGTCATCACCTATCACAGTCTGGAAGACCGCATCGTGAAGAACATGATGAAGGCAGGCAATGCCGAGGGCAACCAGCAGAAAGATTTCTACGGGCGTGTGGAATCACCGCTCACGGCTGTCGGTAAGGTTATCATCCCCACTGCCGAGGAGCAGGCTTCTAACCCGAGAAGCAGAAGCGCAAAACTTAGAATCGCAGAAAAAAGATGAACAAAGAAAACAACTATATAGACGACATCGACCAGATGACCAACGAGGTGTATGTCGGCGACGAGGACTCCGCACAGGAGTACGCCGACGATGCCGACGACAAGGAGTCGGCTTATCAGGAGGTGAAAGACGTGATACGCCAGACGGCGCGCGAAGATGAGAAACCCGCTTCGTCGAGTTTCACCCTTCGCCAGATTCTCGGTGGTGACATCCTCAGCACACAATTCCTGCGCCAGCAGATATGGCTCATATTGCTCATCGCCCTGTTCACCATCATCTATGTGGGCAACAGATACAGTTGCCAGAAGAAGATGCTCACCATCAATCACCTGAACAAAGAAGTCGTAGAACAGCGGTATAAAATGCTGTCATTGTCAAGTGATCTGACCGAACGCTGCCGCGAGACACAAGTGCTGCAAGAACTCCGCGAAAACAACGACACCACCCTTCACATAGCCGACCAACCACCTTTCATCATAGAAATCCCTGAAGAATGAGCAAATCTGACAATAAAAACATAATAAGCCGATACGTGTTTATCAGTGTGATATTCACGGTTTTTGTGCTCTTGATTCTCGGGAAGGCGTTCTATATCATGACCGCCAAAAGAGATTATTGGGAGAAGGTGGCGGAGAAGAAAACGGTCAAAAACAGAACAATACCCCAACGCCGTGGAAATATCCTCTCTTCCAACGGAGAACTTCTGGCCAGTTCGCTCCCGGAATACGGCGTATTCATGGACTTTGAGGTCGGCGGAGCGGAGAAAGACAGCATCTGGCAGGAGAAACTCGACAGCATCTGCATGGGGCTGCACGAAATATTCCCGGATGTCAGCGCCGAAGACTTTGCACAGCATCTGGAGAAAGGGCGGAAAGACAAGAAACGCCACTACCCCATCATCAAAAGACGCGTGTCATACACTCAGTTGACACAAATAAAAAGACTGCCGGTCTTTAACCTGCCCAAAAACTTCGGCGGATTCCACGAAGAGGGCAACAACGCGCGAAGCAACCCTTACGGTTCACTGGCCTCAAAAACCATCGGCGACATGTACCGTGGCAAAGACTCGGCGCGACTCGGACTGGAACTCACCTTCGACTCCATCCTGGCAGGCTCGCCGGGCATCATGCACTACAAGAAGGTGCTCAACGAGATGGTGCCGGTGGTAGACCGCGAACCCGTTGACGGCGACGACATTGTGACAACGCTCGACATGAAGATACAAGACCTGGCCGAGAAAGCCGTCGTGGAGGAGTTGAAAGAGATTGACGGCGACGTGGGCGTGGCTATCGTCATGGAAGTGGCTACAGGCGACATCAAAGCCATGGTCAACATGGAGAAGACATCTAGCGGCGCATACATGGAACTGCAAAACCATGCCGTGTCGGACATGCTCGAGCCGGGATCGGTGTTCAAGACCGTATCGATGATGGTGGCACTCGACGATGGAGTCGTCGATACCACATACAGAGTTGACACGGGCAACGGTGTGAGGAAAATGCACGGTGCCGACATGCGCGACCACAACTGGCGTAAAGGCGGATACGGAACCATCTCTGTGCCGAAAATCCTGCAAGTGAGTTCCAACATCGGCGTAAGTTACATCATCGACCATTTCTACGAAAAAGACCCCGACAAATACGTGCAAGGCGTTTACCGTACTGGTATTGCAGAAGACCTGAAAGTGCCACTGCAAAACTATCATAAGCCGAGCATACGCCGGCCGGAGCGCAACTCGCGCGGACAACTCACCAACTGGTACAAGACCACACTGCCATGGATGAGTATCGGATACGAGACGATGGTGCCTCCCATCTCGACCGTCACCTTCTACAACGCCATCGCCAACAACGGACGCATGATGCGGCCCAGACTGGTGAAGCAAGTGGAACGCGCAGGCAAGGTCATCAAGGAATATCCACCCGTGGTTCTCCGCGAACAAATCTGCAAACCCGTGACACTGAATAAGATACAGACCATGTTGCGTCAAGTGGTGAGCATCGGACTCGGAAAGAAAGCAGGTTCGCCCACCTTCCCCGTTTCAGGAAAGACGGGTACGGCGCAGATAGCAAAAGGCAGAAAAGGCTACCACTCAGGCACCATGCACTATCTGGTCAGTTTTGCCGGATTCTTCCCCTCCGACCAGCCCAAATACTCGTGTATCGTGTGCATTCAGAAGCCCGGACCGAGCGCATCGGGCGGTGGCATGGCCGGACCCGTGTTCAGGAAAATCGCTGAGGGCATCATGGCCCGCGACCTCCGACTGAGCGCCAATGATGCCAAGGACAATGAGTCATCATCGCTGCCCGACGTGAAGAACGGCGACATCAAAGCCGCACAGTCGGTGCTGAGCAAATACGGCATCGAATCATGGAGCGACTGGCATCAGGACGACGTCAACGACGACATGGTATGGGGACTCGCCTCCATCGGTCAACAAAAAGTAAATCTGACGAAGAAAGACGTCCCGATCGAAGGTGTGATACCTGACGTGAGCGGCATGGGTGCTCGCGACGCCGTCTATCTCATCGAGTCAAGAGGCGCCAAAGCACGAATTGAGGGCAGAGGCAGAGTCGTCTCCCAAAGCCTGTCAGCCGGGCACCGCATCATGCGAGGCGACACCTGCATCATCAGACTCCGTTAACACAACCCAATACTCACACTCACCTCTCACCTCTCACCTCTTACCTCTTACCTCTATATTATATGAATCTCAACGACATCATTTCAAGCATCCGTCCTGTATCGGTCATCGGACCGACCGACATCGACATCACGGGAGTTGACATCGACTCGCGTCAGGTAAAACCCGAACATCTGTTTGTAGCCATCAAAGGCACACAGGTCGACGGACATCAGTTCATCCCGAAAGCCATCGAGGCGGGCGCAACAGCCGTGATATGCGAGGCGATGCCCGACACCAAGGCCGACGGTGTGACCTACATCGAGGTAAAGTCCGCCTCAGAGGCCGTAGGACCGGCAGCCACCACATTCTACGGCAACCCGACGAAGAAAATGAAACTCGTGGGAGTGACAGGCACCAACGGAAAAACGACCATCGCCACCTTATTATATAATATGTTCAGAGCCTTCGGCCATAAATGCGGACTGTTATCGACTGTCTGCAACTACATCGAAGGCGAGGCTGTACCCGCAAGTCACACCACACCCGACCCAGTTGAGCTCAACCGCCTGCTGGCAAGCATGGTTGACGCGGGTTGCGAATATGTGTTCATGGAATGCAGCAGCCATGCTATCGACCAGAAACGCATCGGCGGACTGACCTTCGCGGGAGGCATCTTCACCAACCTGAGTCGCGACCACATGGACTACCACAAGACGGTGGAGAACTACCGCAACGCCAAAAAGGCATTCTTCGATATGTTGCCCAAATCGGCTTTCGCCATCACCAACGCCGACGACAAAAACGGCATGGTCATGGTGCAGAACACGAAGGCGAAGGTGAAGACCTACTCCACCCGTACGATGGCCGACTTCCGCGCGAGAATCCTCGAATGCCATTTCGAAGGGATGTTCCTCGAGATTGACGGACACGAGGTGGGCGTACAGTTTATCGGGAAATTCAACGTGAGCAACCTGCTCGCCGTCTATGGCGCAGCACGGATGTTGGGCAAAAAGGCCGAGGATGTGCTGCTCATCATGAGCACCCTCAAAAGCGTGAGCGGACGTCTCCAACCCGTACATTCGCCCCAAGGATTCACCGCCATTGTCGATTACGCCCATACGCCCGACGCTCTGGCCAACGTGCTCGGAGCCATCCACGAGGTGCTCAACGGCAAGGGACAGGTCATCACCGTATGCGGAGCCGGCGGCAACCGCGACAAAGGCAAACGCCCGCTGATGGCTCAAGAGGCAGCCAAGCAGAGCGACCGTGTCATCATCACCAGCGACAACCCGCGTTTCGAAGAGCCGCAAGACATCATCAATGACATGCTTGCCGGTCTGACACCGCAGCAGATGAAAAAGACCATCAGCATCACCGACCGTCGCGAAGCCATCAAGACGGCTTGCATGATGGCGCAAAAAGGCGATGTGGTGCTCGTGGCAGGCAAAGGACATGAGAACTATCAAGAAATCAAAGGCGTAAAACATCACTTCGACGACCGCGAGGTGCTGGAAGAGTTGTTTAAGGAATAAGAGGACACTCTCACCGCCCCCCCAAAGGGAGGGAGATGGGAGCGAGGAATAAGAGACGCGGAGAAAGGAGCAAGGGAATTGCCCAGAACACCAAACCCTAAACCCTCTACCCTAAACCCTTCAATATTTCAAGAACTTCAAAAATTAAGTTATGCTATACTATCTGTTTAGATTTTTAGAACAAGAATGGGGGCTCCCCGGCGCACATCTCTGGGGCTATATCTCATTCCGCTCGCTGCTCGCTTTGGTGCTCGCACTGATCATCTCGGCATGGGTGGGCGAGAAATTCATCTCGTACATGAAACGCAAGCACATCACCGAGGTGCAACGCGACGAGGCCATCGACCCCTTCGGCCGCGACAAGGTGGGCGTGCCCTCCATGGGTGGCGTGTTCATCATCATTGCCATACTTGTGCCGGTGCTGCTGCTCGGCCGCATGCGCAACATTTACCTCATACTGATGATTATCACCACAGTATGGCTTGGAGTGCTCGGCGGACTGGATGATTACATCAAGAATTTCAAGCATTCGAAAGACGGATTGCGTCCCCGTTATAAAATCATCGGACAGATAGGCATTGGATTCATCGTGGGCGTGGTGCTCTGGTACAGTCCTGACGCGAAGATACACGAGAATGTGACCGTAGAGCGGCAAAACACCGTGGTGACGGTGACGCATAAGTCGGCGCCGGAGAAATCGCTCAAAACGACCATCCCCTTCGTCAAGAACCACAACCTCGACTACTCCGACCTGATGAGTTTCATGGGCAAGTACAAAGACGCGGCAGGATGGATACTGTTCGTCATCATGACCATCCTCGTGGTAACGGCCGTGTCGAACGGCGCCAATCTCAACGACGGCATGGACGGCCTGTGTGCGGGCATCTCGGCGGTCATAGGCGTGGCATTGGGGATATTAGCGTATGTGAGCAGCCACGTCGAATTCGCGGCATACCTCAACATCATGTATATCCCCGACTCGCAAGAACTGGTGGTGTTCATGTCAGCATTTATCGGCGCACTGATAGGATTCCTATGGTATAACACTTATCCCGCACAGGTTTTCATGGGCGACACAGGGTCACTCACCGTCGGAGGCATCATCGCCGTATGCGCCATCATCATCCACAAAGAACTGCTGCTGCCCATCCTCTGCGGCATCTTCTTCATCGAGAGCCTCAGCGTCATGCTGCAAGTGTGGTATTACAAGAAAGGAAAGAAACACGGACGTAAACAGCGCATCTTCAAGCGCACACCCATACACGATCATTTCCGCACGGAAGACTCCAAGCTCGACCCGGATTGCAAATATCTTTGGAAAAAGCCCAAAGGCGTGGTATTTGAGTCAAAACTCACAGTCAGGTTCTGGATTATCTCCATCATCCTGGCCGCACTCGCCATTATCACATTGAAGATCAGATAAGAAGCAAGAGGCAAGAAGCAAGAGGCAAGAAGCAAGAGACCCCCACCTCTAACTCCCCTGAGAGGGAGAAAAATATTACTTTATCAATGTAGTGGAAATTACGCCCT